>JAZNBY010000066.1:0-2624 GCA_045587325.1 Lachnospiraceae bacterium
TCCGGCGCATCCGGTAACACCGGAATATTTACATCCGGCAGTTCCGGCTTCGGTGCTTCCGGTTTCTCCGGCTGATTCGGAACGGTAGGGCCGTTTTCACCCGGACGGTTCAGACAGGGAAGTCCCTGTATCCACTGGTGCAAGTCTTCACAGTCTATATTCATCTGCTGTAACTTTTCTGCCAAACCTTTTATGGTAGAGCAATTGATCTGGTATCCTTTGATCGGAAACGCCGCTGCCTGTGCACTCTTTGCTCCCGACATTCCTCCTGCTGCAACTAACAGCGCTGCCGCAATCGCACATACGCTATACTTTCTCATATGTTTCTCCTTTCGTACTTTCCATCCTGTTACCGTATCCACCCTATGTTGTGTGGGCCCTCACAGAGACATCCTACCACAGGATACCGAAAAGGTACATAGGAGATGCATGGAAAAAGGTGCAGGACTTTCCTACACCTCTTCATACATTACTTTATGACAAAACGCCTTACAAAAGGCCACTTCCTCATCGGAAAACTCTCCATAGGAGAACATGGCCGCCTTCACCAGGTACATAAAACGATCCACTTCTGCCTCGCTGGCACCGGTACAACATTCCTTCAGTACCTTTTCATACTCCGCATCCCATACCGGTTTTCTTTTTAACACCCGTTTTCGTCTTAACTTCCGGTAAAGCCTCTGATTCAGGTATTTGATACGTCGCCGGTTGCCGTAGCGTCTCGTTTTCTTTGTAAAAAGCCGTTCTTCCGCCGCCTGGCCGGACAAATCCTTCTTCCGCATCCAAAGGAAGATTGCTGTTGCAAGGGCTAACAGTCCGACCGTCACGCCCACATACACTGCTACGGTTCCGAAGGAGGACTTGTTTTCCTTTTTCTCCTTATCCGGTTTCTTCTCCGGATTGTCTTCCTTCTCGTCGTCAGCATCCGTATCCTCCGGAGGCACGATTTCTTCCTGCGTATGATCCGGATGGGTCGGTGCCGGTGTTATCGTCTGCTGCTGTCCCGGGAGCTCCGGTGTATTCTGACTGCTTCCAAAGGCATCCACAGGCGCGTATTCGATAGTCCACTCCCCGCTCGCATCCTTTTTATACACCATACACTGGTCGATGGTACCCACATTTCCGGAAGTCACCTCCACCGGAATCCAGCCGATGCCGTCCAGATAAATCTCCACCCAGGCATGAGCATCACTGTCCACAATGTCGACGTTATAGCTGGCAATCTCTTCCGAATTTCCCGCATACGGAATCTCCTTCACGCCCTGCTTCATATAGCCGGCGCCGTAGCGTGCCGGAACACCGAGGCTCCGTAACATAAGGGCAGCCGCACTGGAAAAATGCATGCAATACCCCTGTCTGCTGGTCCCGAGGAAAAACTCCACCGGATCCGCCCCCTCCGGAAGCTCCGGCGGTGTCATAGTATACCGGGCATTTTTGCTCAGCCACTGCGCCACCTTATAGGCAGTATTCAGACGGTCTGCATTGACCGAATCCACTCCTTCTATGAACAGGAAGGTAAGATTTTGCCGGTCCGCTTCCGCTGCCGCCTTTTTCACCTGTTCCATGCCATTCGGAACCTCAAGAAAATGATTCAATAAATAGGATTCGTACCACGGCTCCCACGGCTCTTTCTGCACTTCCGTTCTGCAGTCCGTGGCATGAATAAGGTCCATCAAATCTGTCCGGTCGTAGTTCCATATGTCGATGGGAAGACTCTGCAGACTCCGGTTCTTTTGATAACGCACATGGCCGTCTATATAAATTTCACTTAGGTTTGACCCATGCAGCCGCCCTACGTCTCTCGTCTTAGAGGAAAAATAAGGCAAAAAGGCCCGGTCCGTCACTGCGAAAGTATACTGTATCCACCCGATGGCTTTCCACTCAAAACGGGAATTTTCGGTATCCGGCTCTGTTCTTGCCACCGTCTCCATAGTATTTCTCGCCAGCAGTGACAGTCTTTCGCTTACGTAGGCCGGAGGCAATCCTGCTTCGTTACATGCCTTCTCAAAGGCAGAAACATCCGTAAACCATTCCCCGTCCTTATAGGAATCCAGATAGTATTCCTGCAAATACACGGGTCCCTTCGGTTTCTCATCAAACGATACGCTTACGATACTGCGTCCTTTAAACTCCGGTGTAGTATTATCAAGCTGGGCACTCTCGGAACGATTCTCCTTTTGCTTCGGTTCTATATCAAGGGCATCGAGGAGCTTTCTGATAAATTCCTCCACCTTCCGGCCTACGCGAAACTCATCCCAGCCCGACCAGTTTGCCACATCTTCTATGGCAGCATTCAACTTCTTTCTGCCGTCCGTAACCGTGTCGACTGCCTTCCCGGTTCCGAATGCGGACACCGCAATACACAACAGAAGGATGATAACCGCAGACGGCAACCAGGGAACAAGCTTTAAAAATCCTTTTTTCCCGCTCTCCCCCGACCGGAATTCCGCCTTCTTATACACCCCCGCTCCGGACAGTAACAAACCGATGGCCAAAAGCCACAATCCCACACCGTCCGGAGACATACCCACCAACAGTGCCGCCACGAACACCCCGGCCGGAACCAGAGAAAGAATCCAGGTCTTCCCCAACAGCCTTGCCAGCCACACAAACAGAAAACAAAG
>JAZNBY010000067.1:0-3654 GCA_045587325.1 Lachnospiraceae bacterium
TACCCACTATATGGACGAAGTCATTGATGCGGACCGCGTGATTGTCATGGATAGCGGTAAGGTAGTGATGCAGGGAACACCACGGGAAGTGTTTTCCCAGGTGGAGCGTTTAAAGGAATATCGGTTGGATGTACCGCAGGTAACGGAGCTTGCCTATGAGCTGAAAAAGCAGGGTGTGCCGATGCCGGACGGGATTTTGACCATTGAAGAGTTTACAAAGGCCTATACGGCGGCGAAGGAGCAGCTGCGGAGGTGATTGATTCACGGGGAGAGAGGCTCGCAAGCCCGGAAAGACAGGCGGTAGGAGAAAACGATATGGTTTGCCGCTGAAAAGATTGTGAGAAGAAGTGAAATTGACAGAAAGGAGGCAGCAAAGATGGAGGAGAAGACACAGGGCAGAGATTTGAGTCAGTGCATGGTACTGGACCATGTGAATTATGTGTACGGCGCAGGCACCGCATACGAGAAGTATGCCTTACGGGATATTAATCTTGTCATCGGACAAAACGAGTTTATCGGTTTGATCGGTCATACCGGGTCCGGAAAGTCTACGCTTGTGCAGCATTTAAACGGCTTGCTTTCACCGACCTCCGGTCATATCTATTACAAGGGAAATGACATCAGTGCTGCCGATTTTAATAAAAAGGAATTGCGGAGTAAGGTGGGATTGGTGTTCCAGTATCCGGAGCATCAGTTGTTTGAGACGACGGTGGTAAAGGATGTGTCCTTCGGACCGAAGAATATGGGATTATCGAAGCTTGAGATTGACCTGCGGGCATTTACGGCATTGAAGGAAGCAGGTGTCAGCGAGGATTTGTACGATGCGTCTCCGTTTGAGTTGTCCGGCGGACAGAAACGTCGTGTGGCCATTGCCGGAGTGTTAGCCATGGAACCGGACATTTTGATTTTGGATGAGCCGACGGCGGGGCTGGACCCACGGGGCAGAGATGAGATTTTGGATAAGATAGCGCAGATTCATGCAGAAGGGAACCGTACCATTATTTTGGTTTCCCACAGCATGGAGGATGTGGCAAAATACGCCTCCCGGTTGATTGTGATGAAGGAAGGTGAGGTGTTCTGCGACGGAACGCCGAAGGAAGTATTTGAAGTATATAAGGAATTGGAGAGTATCGGGCTTGCGGCACCGCAGGTAACGTATCTTTCGGAAGCGTTGCGTCAGGCCGGTGTGGCTCTGCCGCACAATGCCACCACAGTGGAGGAAGCAAAGAATTTGTTGCTTGCCGACTGGAGAGGAGGTACGCGATGATACGAGATATTACCATCGAACAGTACTATCCGGTCGATTCTGTCATCCACAGACTGGACCCGAGAGTGAAGCTTTCCGGCACCATGCTTTTTATGATTTCCCTGTTTGTGTTTTCCGGGTATTGGGGCTATGTGCTGGCGGCTATATTTGTAGGAACAGTCATTAAGATTTCCAAGGTGCCGTTCCGTTATATTGTAAGGGGCTTAAAGCCGATTCTGTTTTTACTTTTGTTTACGGTACTGTTGAATTTGTTTTTGACAAGAGAAGGCACCGAGCTTTGGTCCTTCTGGATTTTTCATATTTATGACGAGGGCCTTATTTTTGCAGGACTTATGGCAAGCCGGTTGATTCTGCTGGTATTGGGAACGTCACTTATGACCTTTACCACCACACCGAATCAGCTGACGGACGGTATTGAGAAAGGCCTGGGATTTTTAAGAGTCATCAAGGTTCCGGTGCATGAGATTGCCATGATGATGTCCATTGCACTGCGGTTTATTCCGATTTTAATCGAGGAAACGGATAAAATTATGAAGGCACAGCAGGCCAGAGGTGCAGATTTTGAGAGCGGACGATTGCTGCAGAGAGCGAAAGCATTGGTGCCGATTCTTGTGCCGCTGATTGTATCGGCCTTCCGTCGTGCCAATGATCTGGCCCTTGCCATGGAGGCAAGATGCTATCACGGCGGTAAGGGACGTACCAAGATGAAGCCGTTAAAGTATAAGAGAAGAGATGCGGTGGCGTATGTTATTTTGTTTGCTTATGTGGGAGCGGTGATTGGAAGCGGATTTTTGCCGTTTTGATCGTTTTTGATAGCGTAAGTAAGAGATAGGACAGACACGGGATGGGTGGTTTGTGACAAAGGAATGCCTTTTACGGGCGGGAAAGGAGAACGGAATGCGGCGAATTATGTTGATTGTGGCATACGACGGAACAAAGTACTGCGGTTGGCAGATTCAGCCAAATGCCGTTACGGTGGAAGAGGTGTTAAACCGTGAATTGTCCCGTTTGTTAAAGGAAGAGATTGAGGTCATTGGGGCCAGTCGTACCGATTCCGGCGTGCATGCCATGGGAAATGTGGCGGTGTTTGACACCGAGACCAGGATTCCGGCGGAAAAGCTTTGCTATGCATTAAATCATAGCCTGCCGGAGGATATTGTGATCCAGAAGTCCTTTGAGGTGGCACCGGAGTTCCATCCGCGGAAATGGGACAGCAAAAAGACCTACGAATATAAGATTTGGAATGCGGATTTTGTCCAGCCGTTTAACAGAGGCTATACCCACTTTGTGTATCATGACTTAGATGTGGAAGCGATGCGGGAGGCAACGCAGTATTTCCTTGGGGAGCATGATTTTACAAGCTTTTGTTCCACCAAGGCCCAGGTGCCGGACCATGTGCGTACCATCTACTCACTGGAGGTGGAGAAGGAAGGGCATCTTGTTACCATTCGTGTCAGCGGCAGCGGATTCCTTTACAATATGGTGCGTATCATTGCAGGTACGCTGTTGCAGGTGGGCGAGCATATGAAAAAGCCGGAGGATGTGGCGGCTATGATAGAGGCCAGAAACAGGGAGGCCGCAGGACCTACCGCACCGGCCAAGGGACTTATGCTTGTGGGCATCGAGTATTTTCCGGACCCTGGGAAGTTGTGGGCGGAGAAGAAGGCGGAATCGGTTGAAACTGAAGTGTAAGCGAGTAGATGGAAGAAGGGTGCTTTTGGTCCGTTTTTTTGCTTCTATAGACAGACACAGGAATACAAAATGTGAGATTGGCTTCAAAAAGTCATTTTCAACATGATTATTCTAAATGAAAAATAAGAAAATTTCAAAAATCATGAAAAATCTTTGGAAAAACGCTTGACTTTACTTTATGCACCCGCTATAATGCGAAATGTTGGTAAGATTATTCCGCAAAGTCAGCGGAAGCTGACCAGGAAGAAATAGAATGACAAGAAGATGAATGTAAGGAGGAAAATGCTATGAAGAGTTTTATGGCAAGCCCGGCTACCATCGAGAGAAAGTGGTATGTAATCGATGCAGAGGGACAGACTTTAGGACGTCTTTCTTCTGAAATCGCTAAGATTTTAAGAGGTAAGAATAAGCCGACCTACACCCCGTTTATTGACACCGGCGATAACGTAATCGTTGTTAACGCAGAGAAGATTAAGGTTACCGGTAAGAAGTTGGAGCAGAAGATTTACTACAAGCATTCCGATTATCCGGGTGGAATGAGAGAGACCACCTTAAAGGAAATGCTCGATAAGAAGCCGACCGACGTTATTACTCTCGCTGTAAAGGGTATGCTTCCGAAGGGACCGTTAGGAAGAAGCATGATCGAGAAGTTACATGTATACGCTGGCGCTGAGCATCCGCATGCTGCACAGAAG
>JAZNBY010000068.1:0-5018 GCA_045587325.1 Lachnospiraceae bacterium
AAAGAGTATGCAACTTTTGCAAATCGTAAAAAACACTATTTACACGGAGCTTAAAATGGTGTACTATATAAAAATGAGTGAAGTTTCTTTTTGATAATTTTCTTATAATGAAAAAGAAACGAAGGAGGAGAATGACATGGCAGAATCAATGATGGGCTTAAAGAGAAGCCACAGATGTACCGAGGTAAGTAACGCAAATATCGGTGAAACTGTAACGGTTATGGGCTGGGTGCAGAAGAGCCGTAATAAGGGAGGTATTATCTTTTTGGATCTGCGCGACCGTTCCGGTCTGTTACAGATCATTTTCGAAGAGGATACCTGCGGATGTGAAAATTTTGCAAAAGCGGAAAAGCTTCGCAGTGAGTTCGTAATTGCGGTAGTCGGTGAAGTGGTAAAGCGTTCCGGTGCTGTGAATGAGAATTTGGCCACCGGTGATATCGAAGTGCGCGCAAAAGAGCTTCGTGTGCTTTCCGAGGCGGAGGTTCCGCCGTTCCCGGTAGAGGAGGATTCCAAGGCCAAGGAAGAACTTCGTTTGAAGTATCGTTATATCGACCTTCGTCGTCCGGATTTACAGAGAAATCTTATCATGAGAAGTAAGGTGGCGACTCTGACCAGACAGTTCCTCTCTGACGAGGGATTCCTTGAAATCGAGACTCCGATGCTTACCAAGAGTACTCCGGAGGGTGCAAGAGACTATCTTGTACCGAGCCGTGTGCATCCGGGCAATTTCTATGCATTGCCGCAGTCTCCGCAGATTTTCAAGCAGCTCCTTATGTGTTCCGGTTACGACCGTTATTTCCAGATTGTAAAGTGTTTCCGTGATGAGGATTTGCGTGCGGATCGTCAGCCGGAATTCACCCAGATTGACATGGAGCTTTCCTTTGTGGATATCGAGGATGTATTGGATGTCAATGAGCGTTTGCTTCAGAAGTTATTTAAGGAAGTGCTGGATGTAGAAGTGCCGCTTCCGATTAAGCGCATGACCTGGCAGGAGGCCATGGACCGTTTCGGTTCCGATAAGCCGGATACCCGTTTCGGTATGGAATTGACCAATGTATCCGACGTTGTGGCAGGATGCGGGTTCGGTGTGTTCACCGGCGCATTAGAGAATGGTGGTTCCGTTCGCGGCATCAATGCCAAGGGACAGGCCGCTATGCCGCGTAAGAAGATTGATGCACTGGTGGAGTTTGCAAAGGGCTATGGTGCAAAGGGTCTTGCTTATCTTGCAGTGGAAGAAGACGGCAATATCAAGTCTTCCTTTGCAAAGTTTATGACGGAAGAAGAATTATCCGCATTGGTTGCAGCTATGGGCGGTGAGCCGGGGGATTTGCTCCTGTTTGCGGCTGATAAGAATAAGGTAGTGTATGACGTGCTTGGTGCGCTCCGTTTGGAACTTGCAAAGCAGTTAGAGTTACTGGATAAAAAGCAGTTTAATTTCCTGTGGGTAACGGAATTCCCGCTTCTGGAGTATGATGAGGAAGAGAAGCGTTACGTGGCAATGCACCATCCGTTTACCATGCCGATGGAAGAAGATTTGGCACTCCTTGATACCGACCCGGGCAAGGTACGTGCAAAGGCTTACGATATCGTATTAAACGGCACCGAAATCGGTGGCGGTTCCGTGCGTATTTTCCAGAATGACGTACAGGAAAAGATGTTTGAAAAGTTAGGATTTACCAAAGAAGCAGCCTATGAAAGATTCGGTTTCTTACTGAATGCGTTTAAGTACGGTGTTCCGCCGCATGCAGGTCTTGCATACGGTCTGGGTCGTCTTGTGATGCTCATGGCGGGAGAAGACTCCATCCGTGACGTAATCGCATTCCCGAAGGTAAAGGATGCCTCCTGTCTGATGACGGATGCACCGAATGTGGTAGATGACAAGCAGCTTGTTGAGCTGGCCCTTGCCATTACTGCAAACTCGGAAGAGTAAGAATCATAGAGGCATTGTTCTTGGGTAAGTCGGAACAAAAGAGGCTTATGTGTGTGGAACGGGAGTGCCCGTTTCTGATATAGAGGAGAACAGTATGCGTATACCAAAAATGCCGGAAAAGGTAAGAGACCTGTTAGACCGGCAGGGAATCAATGAAACGAATATTTTACTTGGTGCAATGACCGATATGAATACCGCCTGTGAGTATGCGGACGGTTTTTTGGTACTGACAAAGGAGAAGTTTGCGATAGCATCTTCTCCGGCGGTGCCGTCGGACATTCATATCTTTAAGGGATATCCGAAGACGGAGCTGAAGGACGAACTGCGGGAGTGGACCCTTGTTGTGTACTCTGTGGACGAACTGGAGGACGTACGGATTGAACGTCAGGTAGCATGCGCAATTCTTACCGCAAAGGTAAACGGAGTTGAGCGCAATCTTGCTGCATTTTCAAATCTTTGTATTAAAAATGCATATGAACTGGCACGCCGCTTTGAACATTTGGATAAAGAGGCAACAGAGGAGAAAGAAGAGGAAGAGGAGTTTTGTCCGAAATGCGGAACAATGTACCCGGACCCGAACCGGAAGATTTGTCCGAAATGTATGGACCGAAAGTCCGTTTTTTTCCGTACCTTTTCCTACTTCAAACCTTATAAGGCAGCCATGGTTTTATTACTGATCAGCATTGTGATAACCGCATTGCTGAATCTGATTTGGCCGTACTTGAGCGGTACGGTGTTGTATGACTATGTACTGGAAAAGAATCTGACCTTTTTGGAGCCGTTCGGCATAAAGAATGTGAAGGCATTTACTGCACTGACCCTTCTTGTGGTTGTCATGTTTGTAACAAAATTGATGTTACAGGTTTTCCAGATTATTCATGGTGTGATTACGGCAAAAGTAGTAGTAAGCGTTGTCCGGGATATGAAAAAAGATGTATTTCATCAGATGGGGCAGCTTTCCATTCAGTTCTTTAAAAGCAGACAAACAGGTAGTCTTATGACGAGAGTGTTAAGCGATGCAGATCGTGTGACCGGTTTCTTTGTAGATGTGTTACCGTATGCATTTGTACATGGATTTACCATTATTGCTACCCTTGTTGTGATGTTTATGATGCGTTGGGAACTGGCATTGGCGGCGATGTTCTTGATGCCGATTACCATGATTATCAGTATGAAGTTACGTCCGAAACTGTGGGGCTTATTCGGGCGTCGTCATCGAAGAGAACGTACAGTAAACAGCAATGTGAATGACAACCTGACCGGTGCAAGAGTCGTAAAGGCATTCGGACAGCAGGAAAATGAGATTGTACGCTTTGAAAAGGGAAATAAAAAGCTTTCCGATGCCGAAATTGATATTGTCCGCTATGATAATAAGTTTACGGCGATTTTCTCTACGGCAAGAGAGTTGATTAACTTAATTGTATGGGCTCTCGGTGTATGGTTTGTATTAAATACCGAGCATTTTGCAGTAGGTATGTTACTGACCTTTACCGGCTATGTGGGACAGTTAAACGGTCCGATTAACTTCTTTTCCCGTTTTTTTTACAACTGGTCCGACAGTATGAATAGCGCCCAGCGTATGTTTGAGATTTTGGATTCCATTCCGGAAATCATAGAAAAGGATCAGGCGGTACGTTTGACAGAGCCGGATGGAGAAATTGTATTAGACCACGTAACCTTCGGTTATGAAATCAGTAAACCGATTTTAAAGGACATTTCGTTACATATTAAACCGGGTGAAATGCTCGGTATTGTGGGACGTTCCGGTGCGGGAAAAACAACCCTTGTCAATTTGATTTCCCGTATGTATGACCCACAGGAGGGACAGATCTTTATCGACGGTGTCAACGTAAAAGATATGGCTTTTTATGATTTGCGCCGTAATGTAGCAATGGTGTCCCAGGAAACGTATATTTTTATGGGAACCGTAGAACAAAACATTGCCTATGCCAATCCGACGGCAACAAAGGAGGAGATTATTAAAGCTGCGGTACTTGCCAGTGCCCATGAATTCATTCTCCGCATGCCGGACGGTTACGATACGGTAATCGGTTCTTCGGGACGCCAACTTTCCGGCGGAGAGCGGCAGCGTATTTCCATTGCCCGTGCAATTTTGGCGAATCCGAAGATTCTCATTTTGGATGAGGCGACGGCTTCCGTGGATACGGAAACGGAAAAGGCCATTCAAACGTCCATGGAGTATCTGGTAAAGAACCGTACCACCATTTCCATTGCCCACCGGTTGTCTACGTTGCGTGATGCGGACCGCCTGATTGTGCTGGATCACGGAAAGATTACGGAGGAGGGTACCCAGTCGGAGTTGGAGGCACTTCACGGGACCTATTACAAACTAATGGAATTGCAGACGAAGGCACTTGCTATGCGAGGGCTGGAATAGGAGGATATAGTGAGAGAGCATTTTGATGAAGAGTTTAGTCTGGAACAGATGGAGCAGGAAACGGAAGCAATGCTTCGTCTCCGCTATCTGACTCCGGAGACTGCTTGCTTTTCCAGAACCGAAGGCGGATTTGTCAGCCTTAAGGTAGAAGAGGAAGAATATTCCCGTGTGCAGGTAGTGCGGATGTTTCCGTTCTCAGAGCCGGGAAAATATATTTCGATACGAACCGCGGAAGAAACGTCCAAGGAAATCGGTGTAATCGAAAAGATGGAAGTATTTCCGGAAGAAGTAAGACAGATGTTAGATGAGCAGCTGGCACTTCGTTATTTCACACCGATTATTACAAAGGTATATCAGATTAAGGATGAGTATGGTTTTGCCTACTTTGATGTGGATACCGACAGAGGACATTGCCGTTTCGTGATTCGTATGGGAGGCAATGCAGTGGTACATCTTTCCGATACCAGAATTATTATTTCGGATATTGATGAGAACCGGTTTGAAATTCCGGATGTGACGAAACTTACGGTAAAGGAACAAAAGAAACTGGATTTGTTCCTGTAAGGTGAGGCGGCAGGGAAAGGCAAGCGTCTTTGTTTGCCGTAAGAGAGGAAAAAGAGATGATATTAAAGTTTGAATTGAATCGGAAGGAACTGGAAGCCCTTTCGCTGAAAGAAGGGGAGGAAGTTC
>JAZNBY010000069.1:0-22986 GCA_045587325.1 Lachnospiraceae bacterium
ACTGCTTCACACAGACGGTCGGTCACTTCTACCTCCGGAGTATTGGAGAAATAACGCTCAAATACATGCGCCATAATATCCGTTGCGCCACAAGCGGACTGGTAAGCCGGAAGGGTCTCGGTGAGTGCCGGATTCAGCACGGAGAACTTCGGACGGAGACAATCCCCGCTGGCGCCGCACTTCTGCAACGTGGATTCCTTCGTGATAACCGTATCCGGAGAGCCTTCGCTTCCTGCTGCCGCAATGGTCAGAACCGTACCTACCGGAATTGCGGTCTGCGGACGACTGCCGGAGTAGAAATCCCAGAAGTCTCCCTCATACGGCACACCCATAGCAATCGCCTTTGCAGAGTCGATCGCACTACCGCCGCCTACTGCAACAATAAAGTCAACCCCTTCCTTACCGCAAAGGTCGATACCCTCATATACCAAACCGTCTCTCGGATTCGGCTGTACGCCGCCCAGTTCCACATAAGCAAGACCCTCTGCATCAAGAGAAGCCTTTACACGATCCAAAAGACCGGAACGCACTACGGAACCGCCACCATAATGAAGCAGTACTTTGCTTCCGCCGAAACGCTTTACAAGCTTACCAGTCTCTGCTTCCTGACCCTTGCCGAATGCAAAAAAGGTCGGGCTGTAAAAAGTGAAATTATTCATAAAATTACCTCCTTATTTTCTACATCAACTATACCATATTCTGTCCGTTTTTACAATCTTCTTTGATTACTTCCCTTTCACATCAGAAAGATATTTCTTCACATACTGTCCGGTATAGGAAGCTTCGCACCGGGCAATCTCTTCCGGTGTGCCCTGGGCCACAATGGTACCTCCTTTGTCACCGCCCTCCGGGCCGATATCGATAAGATAATCCGCCGTCTTTATCACATCCAGATTGTGCTCAATGACAAGTACCGTATTGCCGCCTTCCGTCAGACGCTGCAAGATCTCGATGAGCTTATGCACATCCGCAAAATGCAGACCGGTGGTCGGCTCGTCCAGAATGTAAATCGTCTTGCCGGTACTGCGACGGGAAAGTTCCGTTGCCAGCTTAATACGCTGTGCTTCACCGCCGGACAGTAACGTAGACGGGTGACCAAGCTTCAAATAGGAAAGTCCTACATCATTTAACGTCTCAATCTTCTTGCGGATGGACGGCACATTCTCAAAAAACTTCACCGCTTCCTCCACACGCATTTCCAGTACATCATAAATGGTCTTGCCCTTATACTTTACTTCCAGCGTCTCTCTGTTGTAACGTTTACCGCCGCATACCTCACATGGTACAAAAATATCCGGTAGGAAATTCATCTCAATTTTTAGGATACCGTCACCGCTGCAGGCTTCACAACGTCCACCTTTTACATTAAAGCTGAAACGGCCCTTACTGTAGCCCCGCACCTTCGCATCCGGGGTACTTGCAAACAAGTCACGAATCTGGTCAAACACACCGGTATAGGTAGCCGGATTGGAACGAGGCGTACGTCCGATTGGGGACTGGTCGATGTTTATGACCTTATCCAACAGCTCCACACCTTCGATGGAGTCATGGTCTCCCGCCAGGATCCGGGCCCGATTGAGACTCTTCGCCAGGTGCTTGTACAATATCTCATTCACAAGAGAACTCTTACCGGAACCGGACACACCGGTCACGCAGGTAAACACCCCAAGCGGAATATCTACGTCAATATTCTTCAGGTTGTTCTCTCTTGCTCCCTTTACCTTTAAATACCCGGACGGTTTTCTACGCTTTGCCGGCACCGGAATACTGAGACGGCCGGACAAATATGCTCCGGTAATAGAGGCCGGATTATCCATAATCTCCTGTGCCGTACCTTCCGCCACCACTTCACCGCCATGGTCGCCTGCGCCTGGACCGATATCGATGATGTGGTCCGCCGCATACATGGTGTCCTCATCATGTTCTACCACAATCAGGGTATTGCCCAGGTCCTTCAGATGTTTCAAGGTCTTAAGTAACTTATCATTATCCCTCTGATGCAGACCGATGCTCGGCTCATCCAGAATATACGCCACACCCACCAAGCCGGAACCGATCTGAGTCGCCAAGCGGATACGCTGTGCTTCTCCGCCGGACAAGGAGGCCGTAGCTCTGGCCAGAGTCAGATAATCCAGACCTACATCCATCAAAAAGCCCACACGGGCACGAATCTCCTTTAACACCAATTCCCCAATCTGCTGCTGACGCTCCGTCAGCTCCAGTTCCTGCATAAATCCATACAAATCCCGCACGGAGCACTCGGTAATCTCCGCAATGTTGCGATCACCTACTGTCACCGCCAGGGATTCCTTCTTCAAACGCTTACCCTTACACATCTTACACGGCGTGGTCCGCATAAAAGTCTCGTATTCTTGCTTCGTATAATCCGATGCGGTCTCCCGGTATCTGCGCTCCACATTTTTAATAAGGCCCTCAAATGCCACATCATACACACCCTGCCCCCGCTGGCTCTGGTAATGTACCTTCACCACATGGCCATCGGTTCCGTAATAAATCATATCCTGAATATCCTTCGGGAGCTGCTCGAACGGCGTCTTCAGATCAAACTTATATTCTTTAGCCAGTGCTGCCAGCGTACTGCCGGAATAACTGGACGGGTCCGTAGCCGACTGCCAGCCAAGTACCGCAATGGCGCCTTCCGCAATGCTCATGGACTTGTCCGGGATAAGCAAATCTTCATCAAACTCCATCTTTACACCGATGCCGTGACACTCCGGACAAGCACCGAAGGGATTGTTGAAGGAAAACACTCTCGGTTCGATCTCATCAATGCTGACACCGCAGTCCGGACAGGAAAAGCTCTCGGAAAAACGAATCGGCTCCCCATCGATCACATCCACAATCAGCAAGCCCTCGCTCAAACGAAGCACACTGTCGATGGAATCTCTGAGACGCTGTTCGATGCCCTCTTTAATCACTAAACGATCCACAATAATCTCTATATTATGCTTAATATTTTTCTCAAGCTTAATTTCCTCCGCAAGCTCATACTGCTGTCCGTCCACAATCACACGGACATAACCGCTGCGCTTCGCCTGCTCGAACACCTTTGCATGCTCGCCCTTACGTCCACGGACTACCGGTGCCAAAAGCTGAATCTTCGTCCGCTCCGGCAACTGCATAATCTCATCCGACATCTCGTCCACGGTCTGCCGCTTAATGACCTTACCGCACTCCGGGCAATGAGGAATACCGATGCGGGCATACAGCAAACGGAAATAATCATAAATCTCCGTCACCGTACCTACCGTAGATCGAGGGTTGCGGTTGGTGGACTTCTGGTCAATGGAAATGGCCGGAGAAAGTCCTTCGATACTCTCCACATTCGGTTTTTCCATCTGGCCTAAGAACTGTCTTGCATAGGAAGACACCGATTCCATATAACGCCGCTGTCCTTCCGCATAGATGGTATCAAAGGCCAACGACGACTTACCGGAACCGGACAATCCGGTCAACACCACAAACTCATCTCTCGGAATATTGATATTAATTCCTTTTAAATTGTTCTCGCGTGCACCGCGAATTTTAATAAACTTCTTTTCCGACATAACATGTCCTCACTTCTATTCTTCTGTTACCGGTCACTATTTCCAACCGTCACATCTATTCCAACATCTTCTTTTTCAGTTCAAACAACTGGTCACGGACCTTCGCCGCCAATTCAAAGTTCAGCTCTGCCGCTGCCGTATTCATCTGCTTCTGCAGCTTCTTCTCCAGAGCCTGAAGTTCCTTCTTGGACATGGATTCCATATCCTTTTCGATGCCCTGGGTAATCTCTTCCGCTTTCTTTGAAATGGTAATCAGTTCACGCACCGCCTTCTTAATGGTCTGCGGCGTGATGCCGTGTTCCTCATTATACGCAGACTGGATGGCACGGCGTCGGTTGGTCTCCGAAATCGCCTTTTTCATGGAATCCGTCATGGCATCCGCATACATCACTACCCGGCCTTCCGCATTACGGGCCGCACGGCCGATGGTCTGAATGAGCGATGTCTCAGAACGGAGAAAACCTTCCTTGTCCGCATCCAGGATAGCCACCAGGCTTACCTCCGGAATATCCAGACCTTCTCGCAATAAGTTGATACCCACCAGTACATCAAACACATCCATACGCATGTCACGAATAATCTCGGAACGCTCCAACGTATCAATATCCGAATGGAGGTACTTGACCCGGACACCCACGTCCCGCAAATACTCCGTCAAAGACTCCGCCATCCGCTTCGTCAGGGTGGTCACCAGCACCTTGTTCTTCTTGCCTACCTCTGTCCGAATCTCCCCTAGCAAATCATCAATCTGCCCCTCCGTCGGACGCACCGACACCTCCGGGTCAAGCAAGCCCGTCGGGCGGATGACCTGCTCGGTACGCAACAACTCATGGGTCTCTTCGTACTCCGACGGCGTTGCGGACACAAACATCATCTGGTTAATTTTACTCTCAAACTCCCCAAAATTCAGTGGCCGGTTATCCAGTGCCGACGGCAACCGGAAACCATAGTCTACAAGTGTAGTCTTTCTTGAGCGGTCCCCTGCGTGCATGCCGCGAATCTGGGGGATGGTAATATGAGACTCGTCCACAATAATGAGAAAGTCATCCGGGAAATAATCAATGAGGGTATGGGGCGTAGCACCTGCCGGAAGCCCCGCTAAATGTCTGGAATAATTCTCGATACCGGAACAAAAACCCAGTTCCCGCATCATCTCCACATCAAATGCGGTACGTTCACCGATGCGTTGTGCCTCAATCAACTTATCCTCACTCTTAAAAAACTGCACCCGATCAATCATCTCCGCTTCGATATTAAGCAAAGCCCGGTTCATCTGTTCCTGCTCCACTACATAATGGGACGCAGGGAACACCACCGTATGCTCCAGGGTACACTTAATCTCTCCCGTCAATACATCAATCTCCGTAATCCGGTCTACCTCATCGCCGAAAAACTCCACACGGATAGCCGTATCCGCAGAAGAAATCGGAAAAATCTCCACCACATCTCCCCGTACACGGAAGGTACCTCGCTTAAAATCCATGTCGTTTCGCGTATACTGAATGTCAATGAGCCGGCGCAGTACATCATCTCTGTCCTTCTGCATACCCGGACGTAAGTTTACCGTCATGTTCTGGTAATCAATCGGGCTACCAAGACCATAAATACAGGACACACTGGCCACAATCACCACATCCCGACGCTCACTGAGGGCCGCCGTAGCCGAGTGCCGCAACTTATCTATCTCATCGTTAATCGCCGAATCCTTCTCGATATACGTATCCGTGGAAGGCACATAGGCCTCCGGCTGGAAATAATCATAATAAGACACAAAATACTCCACCGCGTTCTCCGGGAAGAACTCCTTGAACTCTCCGTAGAGCTGGGCCGCCAGAGTCTTATTGTGCGCAATGACCAACGTCGGGCGATTTAATTTTTCAATGACATTTGCCATGGTGAAGGTCTTACCGGAACCGGTAACACCCAGCAACGTCTGAAACTGATTACCTTCCTCAAAGCCCCTTACCAGGTCTGCGATGGCCTGAGGCTGGTCGCCGGTAGGCGTGTAGTCGGAATGTAAAATAAAATGGTCCATAAAATCTCCTCTAAATATACTCAAATATTCCCTGCACTACATCCGCAATGTTCATTCGATCACTCAAAGAAACACAATCAATAACCTTGTGTCCGCGCACACTCAAATCCAACAATGCCAATTTCTCGCATTGTACATAACCTTGCACTTCATCTGTCTGCACAAAAACATGAAGCGGTCCTTGGATGGACTGTTCCAATATCGGACAACCAATAATCTGTCCCGACGTATTAAAAAAATCCTTACTTACAACAAGAACCGGATGTTTTACATGTTCCACCTTAATCACATCGCCCTGTCGCAACCTTCTGTGCATTACCACACCTCTCTTCCCATAGGTGTACCCCAATCATACTCTCCATCCAAATTCAATTTACCACCGTACTCTGCCGCACGTTCTTCTAACGTTTTATGTCGAAATGGCTTTGCAAGCGTAATCACTCCGTTGGAAGCAGTTATCTCCAACATCTCATTTATCGCAATTCCTGCACTTTGTAATATTTCTTTCGGGAGACGAATTCCCTGACTGTTTCCCCACTCTTTTACCTGTGCCTGCATAACAAACACCTCTCTTTCTTCATTTTCTTTGTATATACATAGTATATACCTGTTTGTTGCTGAATACAAGCCGGTTTCTGTAGTAATATGCACAAAATGCATATTACTATATCGAACATATATTCTCTGCCACCACTATACCACATATTTTTTTAAATGTAAAGAAAAACCACTGTAGATTTTACTCCACAGCGGTATTCTACACATTTTATATCATTCCTACAACCAAATCGCTTCATTAATCGTGCTCTGCACCTGTATATTCTCCACACAGACCAGTTTCACCAGTAGCCAGGCCCGTTCTTCCTCCGTAAGTTCCTTAAGCTTCTCCGCTTCCTTTGACGACACCAACCGTTCCGAGATACTCTCGATGGCATCCATTTTGCTTTGCGCCATAATGACGAGATTCTCCCAGTTTCTCAGCTTCTCCTGCATGGCCTTATACAATGCTTCTTTCGAGCTTTCCCCCACCATAACATCCTTAATCTCATCCAGGGAAAATCCCAGTGCCTTCAGTTCCAGCAATGCACTCAACTGATGCAACTGATCCGGCGTATAGTAGCGATATCCGGATTCCGGGTCCACATACGCAGGCGTCAAAATTCCCTTCTTCTCATAAATACGCACTGCCTTTACGGAAATCCCGAAAAAATCCGCCAATTCCCCGATTTTCAACAACATTCCTTCCGCATTTTCCTCTATCCGGTTATCTGTATTCTTCTGTTCCATAAAGTTCCTCCGTCCGTTTCAGTCCTACGCTGTTTTTCTTCACCTCCGCATAGGAGTTCAGCCACATCATGCTTCCCATCAGCATTCCGCTCCGATACTGCAGTGCTTCGATTAAGATTCCGAAATCCAGTTTTCCTGCACTTATCATCTCACATCCCAGGCAAAATAGCAAGAGATATCCTCCTCTACTTAGAAGCATTTGCAATAGCTCTCCCATGGTTTTTCTCACGTTACTGCGAAGGCGGGCCTTCACCACCGATAAACTGCTTTCCCGATACCGTTCCAGTAATAATCCGTCCGCTTCGTACAATCGTATGGTATCCCCACACTCCACCGTTGTTTCCAGATAAACCGTTGCCTGCTCCATGGTTTCCTGGGCTTCTTTGGTCAACCGTTCCGTCGGACGCACCACCAGCCATTGCCGCAAAAACACATGAGGCACCAGTACCGCCAACTCCACCACCAGCAGCAACGGGCTGATGCTTCCAAGGATTACCGACGTCACCCCGATACGCACCGTTGCAAACACCAGATGAGGAAGATTCATTGCCCCCGTCAAAAGCATCAATGTCATGGAAACATCACTGTTTAGCCGGGTCAGCCAGGCTCCGGTTGATTTTTCTTCCATCCGCTCCATAGGAAGCTTCAGTATGGACTCAAACAAAAAACCTTTCATTTTTCCCACAAACCTTGCGGTAAACACTCCAAACTTCCCCCACAAAGTTCCGTTGTATAAAAACAGACACAGATAGCCCACACCAAACATGATACAGGTCATCCACAACCCGTTCTCATCTCCCGCTTCTATTGTCTGAAACGCATTTCGCAAAAAGAGCGCATTGATGATACAAAGTACCGTATCCACCGGGGTTCGAAAAAAAAGCAACAAACAATAGGTCACCCCTCCGCCCAATCGTCTAAATACGTTACAAAGACTCTTTCTCAAACAGCTTCCCCTCCTTTAGCACCAGTATTCTGTCGCAGGATTGTATGGTTTCTTCCCGGTGTGTTACATGAATCACCGTCTTGCCCTCTGTCAAACGCTCCATCGCCTGCAAAAGTGCATCCGCCGTCTCACCATCCAGCGCAGAAGTCGGTTCATCCAGCAATACCACCGGTGTATCCTTCGCAATAGCTCGTGCAATGGCAATCCGTTGGGCTTGTCCTCCGGAAATATTGCCAGCCCGTTCTCCCACAAGACTGTCTAACCCCTCCGGCAATCCCTTTACCCATTCCTCCAGTTGTGCAGCCCGCACTGCCTCCCATAGCTTCTCCTCCGCAATGGGATGGCCACAGGTAATATTCTCCCGAATAGACAAAGGAAACAGCCCCGGCGACTGCATTACCATGGCCACCTGTTTCCGGATCCGTTCCGGCAGTACCTCACCCGCCACCGCGCAATCCCCTTCTTTTACCGTATACAATCCCGCCAGCACCTTTAACAACGTGCTTTTCCCGGTGCCGCTGCCCCCCAGGATTCCGATATGTTCCTTTTCACGCACCGTTAGCGAAATATGGTCCAAAATCTTTTTCTCTCCGTACCCGAAACTAATCTCCCGTAACTGTATGCTCATACTCCCGCTCTCCTTCCGTCTCCATATGCTCCCACACCCGTTCCAGATTCCCGCAGAACCTCCGGAAATTTGCCAGATGCACCGAAATATTAATCATCACCCCCGACACATTGCCCGACAAATTGATAAATACGTACAACATCCCGATGGTAAGGGTTCCCTGCGCAACCATCCTTCCACCCGTAAACATCAGCAATGCAAGGGGAATACAGGACAGCATCCCCGACACAGACATAAGCCTTGCCTTCGTTTTCTCCTGCTTCACCACCGCATCCTTCCAGCCCTCAATCCGTTCCGAATAACTTTGCCGGAGCAACCCTTCTGCCTCGTAAAGCCGCACTACCGGGAACAGGGAAAGCAGCGTCCCTGCCACCCCGTTCATCTTCTTCTGCTGCTCCTGCTCCGCCTTGGTGTACCGGTAAATCACCTTACCGGAAAGAGTAGTGTACACCGCCATTCCCGCAACCGGCAGCAAATACACCAGTGTTAATTTTGTATTCTGCAAAAGCAAAAACACCAAGGTAAACACAAAATTGAAGGCTGTGGTGCACAAGGTAAACAGATTGTCTGATATGTACCGATTGATTTCCTCCATCTCGTTTTGTTGCAAGGAAATCAATTCTGCCCCGCTCTCTTTTGCAACGGAAGCATATTCCTTATGCATGGTTACCTCTGCTAGCCTTATGCGCAAATCGTGCACGGCATATTCTCCCGCATAGGCCGAGAGAAACTGCATTCCTCCCTGAAGCAATGCCGCAAGTACCAGGCACCCGGCACACCATACCACCCGTTCCCGTTCCAATCCCTGTCCTGCCTGTACTTCGTCAATCAGCACTGCCAATTCCTTATTCCAAAGTAAGGTTGCAACCACCGAACCCACACAACAAAGTAGTGTCAATACAACTCTTCCTTTTCGTTTCTGAAATAAACGAAACACAACCGTCATCCCCATCGTCTCCTTTTCTCATTCCCTTTTTGCATCCCTTGTCCTCATCTTAAACCATGTCCCAGGGACAGAGTCAAGAGACTTTTTTCCCCCACTTATCCTTACTTATAAGAGTAAATAAGACTTCTAATTAGTATTGCACTTCTCCCCGTTTTCGTGTATGATATCTATGTAGTTTTGCAATCGGCCTCTGACTTGCCGGTTGCGCCAAATCAAAAGGAGATTCACTATGAAAAAATCATTATTCTTTTTACTCGTAACAGCCGCACTGACCTTGGCCGGCTGTTCCCAAAAAGCAGCCGATCCGGTGGACGACACAAAAAATACGCCGGCACCAACTGCCGACGTTGTTACTCCGGACGCCACAAGTATCCCGGCGCCGACACCGACAGCTACACCGCGTCCGACGGCCACTCCGAAGCCAACGGCTACTCCGGCTCCGACGCCGACACCGCCGCTGGTAACCTACGACAGAGCACGTACCTATCCGGACAATTCCCCGAATACAAAAATGCCGAATTATATGATGAACAATCCGGCACCGCAGGGTACCGTCATTAATTTTACCTACGAAACAAAGAACCACCTGTCAGACGACGACACCATCTATCAAAAATCCGCATTGGTTTATCTCCCGGCCTGTTATGACGAGAACGACACCGAGACCAAATACAATGTTCTGTACCTGATGCACGGCGGCGGCGATACTCCGAAATGGTTTTTGGCCGGTGAAGGCGAAAAAAGCAAGTTCACCCGTATGTTAGACAACAAGATTGATTCCGGTGAAATCGAACCGATGATTGTTTGTGCGGTATCCTATTATACCGAGTACAGCAACGATGCCACAAAAAACTGCATCGACTTCCACTACGAACTTATGAATGATATCGTTCCGGTACTGGAAACCACCTATCACACCTATGCCGAAGACGTTACTCCGGAAGGTCTTGCTGCCTCCAGAACGCATCGTGCCTTCGGCGGTTTCTCCATGGGCGGCGTCACCACCTGGTCCGTGTTCGAGCACTGTCTGAATGAATTTGCTTATTTTCTTCCGATGAGCGGCGATTGTTGGGCACTGGGCATGACCGCCGGCCAAAGCAAGGCAGCACAGACGGCACAGTATCTGGCCGAAAAGGTTGCAGAGCAGGGAATGACTGCAGAGGATTTCATCATCTATACCGGTTGCGGCACCACCGATATGGCCAATCCGAACCTTACTCCGCAGATTGATGCCATGAAGGAACTCACGGATACCTTTATCTACTGTGAGAACTTTGCCAACGGAAATCTTTTCCAGTGTGTTGTAACAGGCGGACATGACATATCGGCCATCAACCAGGTACTGTATCACGCAATTCCGAAGCTGTTCCACTAAACAAACACTTCCGGACACAAAAAGAGCGCTCCCCGATAAGGGCAAGCGCTCTTCTCTTTTACCTTTAGCAAATCTCCTTATCATCAAACAGCACCTTCGCAGCTGCCTCTTTGCTTGCAAATGGTCCCGGAACCGGTTCCATCGGACGATGCTCACCCAAGTAGTCGGAATCAAAGGTGATTGCGGTGCCGTCCGGATCCTCAAAACGCTGCTCCGGCTCAAAGGCACATCCTAAGATATCACTTGTCACCATGCCGTCACGGAAGTCCCCCAGGAAATCATATACGTTGGTCTTCAAGGTGTATTCTCCGTCATTCTCCACCAGTTCCACGAATACCTTATTGGTCTCGTCCGCAAAATATGCTTCCTCATGTTCCCAAGCCTTTGCTCCGTTAAAGAATGCATTTCCCTTGGACCAAACCGGAAGATGGTCAAAGTGCCACTGTGCCAGTTTGCCCATGTTGGCCGGCTTATCAAACTCAAAATGGGACAACCATTCATCATAGGTCGGATAGCCGTTCCAGACAGCGGTACCTACCACGTCGTTTTCTCTCATGCGGAAGCCCATGTCTTCCTTTTCTTCCGTCTCCTCTACCGGCCAGTTCTGCACGAAGATATTGTTATAGAAGCGATTATCTCCGTGAAGAATGGTCATAAAACCGGCCACTTCGGTACGATGTCTGATATGGTATGGAGTGTAACGCGGCTGATTCTTGCCGTTTACCGTATTGTCCGTACCGCCTCCTACTGATGTAAAGGCACCTAAAATCAGGTTGTGTACCAATGCCACACCTTCCGTTGCCACACGAACGGAAGCCTTAGACAGCATGATATTGTTATCAATTAAGGTCGGGCCGTGGCTTACCTCAACAAAAATATCCTGACACATCATAGCTCCCTCAGCGCGGGTTGCTCCCTCCGGCATATAGTTGTCATGAAGGAGGTTGCCGGAAATGCGGGTGCCCTGTGCCTGCCAGTCACACCAAATCCCCATGGTGGAATGGTGGATGTGATTTCTGCGCATTACCACGTCAATTGCCGCATGAAGCTTAATACCGGAAATCTCCGCACCGCCCAACTGCTGCATGTTGTTGATGTGATGGATGTGGTTGTCCTCAATCAAACTGAACACACATCCCATACGGCCTACGATACCGGTCTGCTCACAACGGTAGATATGACATCTTCTTACAATATGGCTGCCGATATTCTCCTTCAGCCAGCCATGGTACTGACCACGGCAAACCGCGTCACGCTCCATCTGAGTCGGACTCTTTACATATTTATTGGTAAAATAATGGTCATTTTCTTCATCATAATACTTCCCGAGAGAAATACCGCTGCACTTACTGTTGCTGATTTCACAATCCTCAATAATCCATCCTTTACTCCAGTGCGGTCCGATGAGACCGTCCTGATAAGCTGCCGGCGGCGCCCATGTGGTGGCTGCCTTGTTCATATTAAAACCGCTGACCGTAATGTAGTTTACGCCGGTCTTAGACGGCATAAAACAATTTCTGCGGACATTGATTTCTACCTTTTCTTCATTCGGGTTCTTGCCCTGGAAATTGGCGTAAATCACCGTTTCATCTCCATCCTGCTCCGTGTACCACTTATATACGGACCACTCCGGCTCCCAGGACGGCTGATATACTTCCGCTTTGATACATTCTTCCAATGTCACAGTCTCATACAACTGACGATCGTTTAAATAAACTGCACCGGTATGACGTACCACCGGAGCAAAATACCAGTCACCCATTACATACGTAGTATACGGATTATACTCCCCAAACACACCGTTATTTACACGGAACACCCATACATCGCCTTCGTAGTGCTTCCAGCCTTTTGCTTCTTCCGCACCGGTAATCATCGCACCAAGCGGCACCTCGCTGCGATAGGTAATTCTCGCATCAGGAAGACCTGCATTGACCGGATCTACATACTCTCTGTAAATACCCGGTGCCACTACAACCTCATCCCCCGGCTGTGCCACCTTTGCTGCCTCGTTGATATGACGAAACGGCATCTCTTTACTTCCGTTTCCCTCTCTTCCCGCATTCTGATTCACATAAATAACCATACATCATACCTTCCCTTCTCTAAAATATATGCAGATGTTCATATTGTTTCAAAAAAGTATCTTTTTCAACAAATTCACACCTGCTGCATATCTTTATGATACCATATTTCCCTGCATCAGTCCACTGAATTTGCTCCCTTCCCAATAAGATGCAAGAAATATTCATATTTTAAAAATATCCAAGTCTAATTCGTACTCTAATTGATTTTTCAGAAACACCTTGATTCTATTCGCCGAAAGTACTATAATACACTTCAGATAGAAAGGACATGAGAATATGAATGGTCAAAAACAGAAATTATCCACAACACTGGATCGTATCCCCGCAGGGGATCCTTCCGTTACACCGGAACTAAAAGTAACAAACAAGCTCCCGCAGGGCGTTACCTCCAAGGAGCTTTATAAAGACATTATTTTTATTGCATGGCCAAGCTTTGTTGAGCTTCTCTTGACACAGCTTACCTCCATGGTGGACATGATGATGGTAGGAAACATCGGCGGAAAACTCAATCCCGATGCCGGCACCAATGCCATCTCCGCTGTCGGACTTACCACACAACCGAAGTTTTTACTTATGGCTGCCTTTGTGGCCATGAATACAGGTGTCACCGCCCTCATTGCCCGGTACAAAGGGCAGGGGGATAAGGAAAAGGCCAACCTTGCACTGCGTCAGGGTTTGATGTTTACCTTTTTCTCCACTATCTTACTTTCCCTGTTGGGCTACATATTTGCAGAACAATTGGTTTTGTTTATGGGAGACAAAGGCGAATTGGTTACCGGTCCGGCCACGGACTATTTAAAAATACAGATGATCGGTTTCCTGCCACTTGCTCTGACCAGTACCTTTACCGCCGCATTACGAGCGGTAGGCGACTCCCGAACCTGTATGATTTATAACCTGATTGCCAACTTTGTCAATGTTATATTTAACTGGTTACTGATTGAAGGAAACTGTGGCTTCCCGAGACTGGAAGTCGCCGGTGCCTCCATCGCCACCATCATCGGACAAACCGTTGCATTCCTCATCGCATTGTGCGTTATATTAAAAGGAAACGCCTTCTTAAAGTTGGAAGTAAAGAAAGGCTTTAAGCCGGAAAAAGATACCCTAAAGAATCTGATTTCCATCGGACTTCCGGCCATGCTTGAACAGTTACTGATGCGGGCAGGCATGATGACCTTTGCAAAATCCGTTGCGGACATTCCGGATAACATATCCTATGCAACCCACAACATCTGCATGAACATACAAGCCCTTTCCTTTATGACCGGTCAGGCCTTTGCGGTATCCGCCACTTCTCTGGTTGGACAGTCTCTGGGACGGAATCGTTCCGACATGGCCCAGGCCTACTGTAGCCGGACCCGGAACATCGGCTTTGCCACTTCCATCCTGCTAGCCGTCCTGTTTGCCTTTGGCGGTAAGTGGCTCATGGGTCTGTACTCCAACGATATAGACGTAATTGCCCTGGGCGCCACGATTATGTTGTTTGTAGCATTTTTACAGCCGTTCCAGGCATCCCAGTTTATTGTAGCCGGCGGTTTGCGCGGAGCAGGCGATACCCGCTCCACCGCCATCATTACCACCATTACCGTATTGCTTGTCCGTCCGGGCGTAGCTAAATTGCTGATTTACTTAGGCCTCGGTCTGTACGGCGCCTGGATTGCCCTTGCCTGCGACCAGTTGCTCCGCAGTGCCATGGTTATCATTCGCTACCAGGGCGGTAAATGGAAGTTAATTAAAATCAAACACGGAAAGACAGTATAGCACCTTGCCGTATTACGAACTATATTTTTATTTTTAACAACAAAAACCTGCGTATTTTTGAAATAGCAAGTCCACACATCATTTGCGTGGGATTGCGACTTCATAATACGCAGGTAATCTTTTATTTAGAGGTCTATTACATTTTAGCCGAGAGACTTCAATACTTCTGCCATCTGTGCTTCCTCGTCGCCCTGATACATGCCGGCAGGCTCCAGTAACAGAACCAGTTTACCGGCCTTGTTAGCTACGGAGCGTACATAAGCAGTCTGGGATGTGATTGCAATCTTCGGAGTAGCAGAAATCATCTCTTCCTCAAAATCATACATTTCCAGCACTTCATCTACCTTAAATGCAATTGCTTTTCCGTCGTAGTGAGTAACAATCAGCTTGTTATTGGTCGGGTCGTTCACTTCTTCCAACGTGAAACGCTTCCGAAGACTATATACCGGAATCACTTCTCCACGCAAGTTCATAAGTCCCATGACACAGGCAGGTGCATTCGGCACCGGTACAATCTCCATCATCGGTTCGATTGCGGTAACCACGCCTACATCAAATCCGTACTGCTCCTCACCTACACGAAAAATAATGTCTCTCTCTGCCATACTACTACCTCCTCGTATTTACTCTTTTGTTTTTCCGGTTGCATTCCACCTTAAATACGCATTCATAAACGGATCCAGATGACCGTCCAAAACCACCTGGGCATTGCCCACTTCTTCGTTGGTCCGGTGATCCTTTACCAGTGTGTACGGTTGTAACACATAGGAACGAATCTGATTGCCGAAGTTGATGTCTCTTACTTCACCCCGGATGCCGGATTCCTTTTCTGCGTTCTGCTGCTGCTGTAACAGGTACAGCTTTGCTTTTAACATCTGCATGGCCTTGTCCTTGTTCTGGAACTGGGACCGCTCATTCTGACACTGTACCACAATGCCCGTCGGCAGATGGGTAATACGGATTGCGGAGGACGTCTTGTTGACATGCTGGCCGCCGGCACCACTGGACCGATAAGTATCAATCCGCAAATCCTTTTCGTCAATCTCTATCTGAGGCGCTTCCTTTAAATCCGGCATAATGTCACAGGACACAAAGGAAGTCTGACGTTTGCCTGCCGCATTAAATGGGGAAATACGCACCAGACGGTGTACTCCGTGCTCCGACTTCAGATAGCCGTAAGCATTCTCACCGCGAATCTCCAGGGTAACGGACTTGTATCCTGCCTCGTCACCGTCCAGAAAATCAATCATTTCCGTAGCAAAGCCCCGTTTGTCAGCCCAGCGCTGATACATTCTGCACAGCATGGAAGCCCAGTCACAGCTTTCCGTTCCGCCCGCACCTGCATGCAGGGTTAAAATCGCATCCTCTTTGTCGTATTCTTCGCAAAGCAACGTTGCCAGGTGCATCCGCTCGTAATGAGATTTGAACAACCCCATGGCTTCTTCCGCTTCCGGAATCAGGGATGCATCCTGGGATTCGTATCCCATCTCCAGGTAGGTCTGTACATCCTCGTATTCTGTTTTTAAACTCTCATATTCCGCTACTGCGTCCTTGAGATTTTTTAACTCTTTCATATAGCCCTGGGACTTGTCTGCATCGTCCCAGAACCCCGGCTCCTGCATAATGGCTTCTATTTCCTGAATCTTTTCACGTTTGCCCGCCAGGTCAAAGTGAATCCCCCATTTCAAGCAGTGGCTTATCGTACCCGGAGAGTTCGGATTTGATTGCATCCAACTCTACCATCCGCTCACCTTCTTTCAAACTCTATTCTTTAACGCAAAAGAATTATGCGTTTCTTCCACAGCACTTCTTGTACTTTAATCCGGAACCGCACGGACACGGATCGTTCGGTTGTACCTTCTTATCGGAACGCTTTACCGGAGCCTTTGCAAGGGAATCGTCACGATTGGTTCCGGTTACCTTTGCCACCTGTTCACGCTCTACCTTCTGCTCGATACGTACATTCATCAATGCCTTTACTGTATCCTCTGCAATAGCATCCGTCATACCTTCAAACATCTCAAACCCCTGGAATTTGTACTCCTGCAACGGATCTCTCTGGCCGTATGCCTGTACGCCGATACCCTGACGAAGCTGGTCCATATCATCAATGTGATCCATCCACTTACGGTCGATAACACGAAGTAAAATCACACGCTCTACTTCACGCAAATGCTCCTTCTCTTCGAAGTCTGCTTCCTTCGCCTCGTAATACTTGACGGCTTCTGCCTTTAACTGCTGTACCAGTTCTTTCTTCGTCATGTGCTTCTTCTGCTCTTCCGTCAAACGAATCGGCTCTAACGGCACAATCGGAAGCAGCAGGCTGTTCAGTTCACGGATATCCCAGTTTTCCGCATCCTGATCTTCACTGATGCAACTGTCAATGCAACCTTCTACCACATCATTGATCATCTTGAAAACAGTTTCACGCATGTTGGCACCTTCCAGTACCTTTCTGCGCTCGCCGTAAATCACTTCTCTCTGCTCATTATTTACACCGTCATACTCTAACAAATTCTTACGAATACCGAAGTTGTTGTTCTCGATCTTCTTCTGGGCACGCTCTACCGCATTGCTGAGCATCTTGTGGGTAATCTGTTCGCCGTCCTGCAATCCCAGAGAATTGAACAGGGAAATGAGACGCTCGGAGCCGAACAAACGCATCAGGTCATCCTCTAAGGAAATATAGAACTTGGACTCACCCGGGTCACCCTGACGTCCTGCACGTCCGCGCAACTGATTGTCAATACGTCTGGACTCATGACGCTCGGTACCGATAATCTTAAGACCACCCAGTTCCTTTACGCCTTCGCCCAGCTTAATATCCGTACCACGACCTGCCATATTGGTTGCAATGGTAACCGCACCCTTCTGGCCCGCATCAGCAATAATCTGTGCTTCCATCTCATGGAACTTCGCATTCAATACCTTGTGCGGAACATTCCGCTTCTTTAACATATCGGACAACTCCTCGGATGCTTCAATGGTAATGGTACCCACAAGCACCGGCTGTCCCTTTGCATTGGACTCGATAATTTCATCCACAATCGCCTTTAACTTCTCACGACGGGTCTTATAAACCACATCATCCTTATCGATACGGGCAACCGGAAGGTTGGTCGGGATTTCTACTACGTCCATACCGTAAATCTCACGGAATTCCTTTTCCTCCGTCAGTGCCGTACCGGTCATACCGGACTTTTTATCGTATTTGTTAAAGAAGTTCTGGAAAGTAATGGTAGCCAAAGTCTTACTTTCTCTCTTAACCTTTACACGTTCCTTTGCCTCGATTGCCTGATGCAAACCATCGGAATAACGTCTGCCCGGCATAATACGTCCCGTAAAGTCATCTACAATCAAAACTTCATCATTCTGTACCACATAATCCTTATCTCTTGCCATGAGATAATGGGCACGCAATGCCAGAATAATGTTGTGCTGGATTTCCATATTTTCCGCATCCGCCAGATTCTCAATCTGGAAGAAACGCTCAACCTTTTCCACACCCTGCTCGGTAAGGTTAACATTCTTATCCTTCTCGTTTACAACAAAGTCGCCTTCCTCTTTGAGTTCCTCGCCCATGATGAGTTCCATCTTGGTCAGTTCTTTCTCTGTACCCTTAATCAACTGTCTTGCCAAAATATCGCAAGCCTGATAGAGGCTGGTAGACTTTCCGCTCTGTCCGGAAATAATAAGCGGCGTACGGGCTTCGTCGATTAAAACGGAGTTTATCTCATCGATGATGGCATAATGAAGTCCGCGCATAACCAGCTGTTCTTTGTAAATCACCATGTTATCACGCAGGTAGTCAAAACCAAACTCATTGTTAGTACCGTAGGTAATGTCACAATTATAAGCCTCACGGCGCTCGTCATTACTCATGCTGTTCAAAATACATCCAACCGTCAAACCGAGGAAACGGAATACCTGCCCCATCCACTCGGAGTCTCGCTTTGCAAGATAATCATTGACCGTTACAATGTGTACGCCTTCTCCGTCCAGTGCGTTCAAATACGCCGGCAAAAGTCCCGTCTGGGTCTTACCTTCACCGGTACGCATCTCAACAATACGACCCTGATGCAAAATAATACCGCCGAGAATCTGTACATCAAAGTGACGCTGGCCCAACACACGCTTGGTAGCTTCTCTTACTACCGCATACGCCTCCGGCATAAGACTGTCCTTCGACTCACCCTTCTGAAAACGCTCTTTAAACTCGGTTGTTTTTGCGCACAACTGTTCATCCGTCAACACGGAAACCGTCGCTTCCAACTCGTTTATCTTGTCCAAAATCGGTCTGATTCTTTTGACTTCATGTTCACTGTGTGTTCCGAAAATTTTCTTAAATAAACCCATCTTTTCTCTCCTGATTAATCCTTTTTATACTGAGGTGTCCTCCCAAAGAATATACGACACCCATAATAAAAATATTGTAACATCTCTTGAGGAGGAAATCAACTGTTTCATGCAATATTTACAGTATGTTTACATTCGTGTAAGTCTCGCGCTTACGCGCTTACCCACGCACTTCGTACCCTTTCGGGCACTCAGTCGTGGGTGCGTTCGCATGACTGCGCAACTGCCTGGGAACAAGTTCCCGCAGTTTGCTCGCATGCTCACTTTGCCTACACGGAAAAACCACCGCATGGTTACCCATGCGGTGGTCTTGTCAAAAAGAAGGGGAACGAACGCGACCTGTTGTCGCTATCATCTAATACTCAGGTTCAATCAATCCGTAGGTATTACCTTTTCTCTTATACACTACGTTCACTTCGTCCGTATCCGCATTGCGGAATACGAAGAAGTCATGTCCCAGAAGCTCCATCTGTACGCAAGCCTCTTCCACATCCATCGGCTTCATGGCAAAACGCTTGGAACGTACAATCTTAATCTCATCCTCTTCGGCACTCTCTTCTTCCAGGAACACCTGGCTGAGCGCCATTGCGGACTGCTTCTGATCTACAATCTTATTCTTGTATTTTCTGAGCTGACGCTCCAATACGGCTTCTACCAAATCAATGGAAGCATACATATCACTGCTTACCTGCTCTGCACGGATGATGGTTCCCTTAATCGGGATGGTAACCTCTATGCGTTGTCTTTCTTTCTCCACACTCAGTGTTACATTCACTTCCGTATCCGGTGTAAAATACCTCTCTAACTTAGAAAGCTTATCCACCACCGCTTCTCTTAATCCGTTTGTAATCTCAATGTTCTTTCCGCTTACTGTATAATTCATAATTACCAGCTCCTTTTCCTGTTATTCGTTCTGTCTTACAGAAATAAAGCAGCTCCTTCTCCCTTCCTGCTTCTTGAGTAAATTATAGCATATATCCTCCAAAATAACAAGTACAATTTTAAACTTTTTTATTTATTGTTTGTATATTTTTCTTCATTTAGCTTTAATATTTTTCTTTTTAGTAAGGTTGTGGTATTTACTGCCAAATATGGTCGTCTCCTTTCTTTTGTCCAAAATTGTCACATTCCGACACATTCTTTCTTTTTCCTCCGTTTTTTGTGATTTTATCACAAATCCCAAAACAAACTTTCGAACTTGACACAAATTCTTTTATACCACACTTGTGGTACTTTTTTGGGGATATTGTGGATAACTTAGTGTATAACTTTATTTTTCAATGGTTTTCCATGTTTTTTCTGGGGATAACTTTTCACTTTTCCACAAGCAGAAAAAAACTCCCTTATCTGCTTTTCCGGAAAATTTTTCCGCTTTTGTACAGTTTGCACAAAAAAGCTCTTGTCAATACCGGTTTGAATTTTTTTTATTTTCTAACAATTTACCAGGGAAACTGATAGGGTTTCCGGTACTGCAACGTCATAAATGTATATCCCCGGTCCAAAAGTTCCTCAATAATCTCCGGCAATACCTCTGCCGTCAGATTACTGCAGGGAGAGTCATGCAACAATATAATCGGTTGCTCCTGTTTGCTTATGTAATCCAGCACGTTTTTCTTTATGGATGCCGCAGTAGGTGTTCCTACCGAGTCCTCGCCGCTGACCGTCCAGTCATACCCCATAAAGCCTCGACGACTAAGCTCTTCCTTCAACTCTTTCTTAATAGGATTGATGTAAGCGCTGTAACTGCCTCCCGGAAACCGGAAAATAGCGGGACACTCCCCGAAAGCTTCCACAAACCGGGCAGCCAGCTTATCATAATCCTCCAAAAAATCTTCCACGGAATGATAAATCTTGTCATACTGATGGGTTTCCGTATGCATTCCCAGCATATGCCCTTCTTCCAATGCCCGTTTTGCAATCGCAAGACCGTCTTCGGTCAGATTTTCCCCTATGACAAAAAAGGTGGCACACACCTTGTATTTTGCCAGAGTATCCAAAATCTTTATTGTATTCCTGCTTGGTCCGTCATCAAACGTTAAAAAAACTACCTTTTCCGGCAATTCCTTCTCCGTGATTTTCCCTTTTGCATACAAATACGGAAAACTATCCTCCATTGCCGCATTTTCTGCCAGCACATTTTCCAAAAGCACTTCTGCCTCTGCCTGGTCCCTCGGTGCCTTCGCCGGTTCCTTTCCTCTCCACAGGATGGTAGCGATATTGGCAAAGAGCAAAGCAAGCACCAGCGTTCCTCCTCTTACAATCCGTCTTTTTAACATAAAACTGCCCCATGACGCTTTTGCTTCATTCTATGCGTCATAGGGCAGTCCACTGAACTGTTTCTTACATTTCCTTCAGATACGTCTCATAACCGACGGTTTCAATCTTTTCTTTCTTCTTCTCTACTGCGGACTTTAACTCATCCTTGTAAGCTTCGATTTTTGCAAGAAGTGCATCATCCGATACCGCCAACATCTTGGCAGCCAAAATACCTGCATTCTGTGCGCCGTCGATGGCTACGGTAGCCACCGGAATACCGGACGGCATCTGTACGATGGAATACAAAGAATCCACACCGCTTAAGGTCTTCGTATGAATCGGAACACCAATAACCGGAAGCGGAAAAATCGCTGCGCACATACCCGGAAGGTGTGCCGCTCCGCCTGCGCCTGCAATAATTACCTTAAACCCCTTTTCCTTCGCCGTCTTTGCATAATCAAAGAAAATATCCGGCATACGATGGGCGGAAATTACCGTCACCTCGTAAGAAATACCAAACTTGTCCAACATCTGTACAGCCTTGCTCATTACCGGCAAATCCGAATCGCTGCCCATTACAATACCAACCTGTGCCATTGTCTTATCTTCCTTCCTTTTTTCTTTTTTCCTATCGTATCATACCGATTCCGAAAAAGCAACCGGATTCCTCACTATTTCTCATCCAGAGCATCATTTAACAATTCCGTACCCGGCAGAACAAACCGTCCGTCCCGAATAATCGAAATCCGCTCCCCGCCCGGACAAAGGGCTGTAATCTCGCCCAACTCATCGTACGGAATGGTAATATCCGTATGACAGTGGAAATATGCCTTCTCCGGCTCTGTGTGGCGGAGCGCAGCGCATTCATTCTCTCTTGCCACAATTTCCTTGCCATCCGGATTATACACCTTGTGGTCCTCGCTGTGGGAGTAACAGGTATCCCCGATGGCAAAATGCGGGCCTGTCTTTTCCGCAATCAGAATCGGCAGCACCTCCGTGATTCCGAACCGCTTGCCCATGGTATAGGCAATGGTATTGGTACCGATGGCGAACTCCCCAAGAGGCAGCCATTCGCGATTCTTTAACAGATTCTCCTTAATAAACCGTTCGTTTTCCTCTTTCTTCTCATAATTATCGCAGGAATAGGACACGGTCTTTCCGTCCTTAAATTCTATCGCCAAATTCTTATACTCCGTGCTTCCCAGGAACACACTGGTCACATGCAGCAAACCGTCAGTTCCCGTAAGCACCGGGGAAGTAAACACTTCTCCTGCCGGAATGTTCACATCTGCCGTACAGTTTTCAAAAATCGTCTCCTTCGCCGGATCCGCAAGCTTCCACAGCTGCACCGTAATATCCGTCTTATTCTCTCCACGGCCTGTCACGTGTACCGCCTCGGCACGATCCAGCGCATCAATTATGGTCTGCTGTACCTTCCGGTACACTTCATTATCCAACAGATTTAACCGCAGGGTTTCCTCGAAAATCTGCGGAAACGCTTCTCCGATGGACGGAAGCGGATATGCCACAATGGTAAAGGACGTATGATCCGACGGGATATACTGTTCCATCATAGCCCCCAGTCTGCCCGTAGACTCCACCTTCAGCCGCTGCTGTCTCTTGTCCAACACAACCGCCTCATCATTGTTTTTCGGGAGAGGCAACCGTTCTCCGAAGGTTTCCAACACCAGCGGACCCGCATAAAGCGCCAGCAGTTCTTTATTCTCCTCATACACACGA
>JAZNBY010000070.1:0-12328 GCA_045587325.1 Lachnospiraceae bacterium
CACATCACGAGCAAAAACCAAAGGAATACCCAAGCGAGTTTCTTCAACGGCAACTCTCTGCAACATATTGATAGTATCAGGGTTTAGGTCGTTGAGAATAGAGCCCACCCCACCTTCACGAATTTGCGACACCATATCTTCATTGTAACCTACTCCACGGTCAACTGGGCACTTCCCTTATATCCGGAATACTCCAGTACAAACTCCTGTGTCTGCTCCCAGGTACGGGCCGTTTCATTCACCACATACTTACAGAAATAGGACTCCGTTCCCTTCTTCATGGAACTGCCAAGTTTCTTACCCATGACAGAGTAATCCAGCTCCGGACGGCTTTCCGTACCGGCGATGTGATTGTCGTACAAATACAAGGCATACACGCCCGACGGCATCCCCTCTTCCTTTACGCAGGTAAAGGTATTTGCCCCGAAGAAGGACTGGAAACTGCCCTCCTTGGTCAGTACATGATTCTCGTAGCCGGTACCTTCAAACATCCCTTTGTCCGCTATGATGTAATCTAACATTGGGATTCCGTAAACATCCTTAATCTTAAAAGCAGCCGACGCCTCCCTTGCGCCCAAAAGAACACCGGTATCGTCCCATCTCTGGACGGAATTCAGTCCCAGCCAGTCAAGGATGCCTTCCTCGTTCTTCACACAACCTGCCTTGTATTCGCTAAGCAGAATGCCCATGTCTAACAGCTCCGTCACATCCCCGGAAACCAGATCCACGGCAATCAGAATATCGTTCACACTGGCAGTCTTCCCCTCTGCCGGTGCCTTACTTGCCAACACTAATATCTTCTGATTCGCTTCATCGAAGCAAAAATCTTCTCCCATGGTATACGCCCCGGTAGAATATACACGCTCTGCCCGACCGAACCGGTCGATTCCCACAAACGACTTATCGGAGCAATTAAAATACATCCGGTCTTCATAGAAAAACATCCGCTTTCCTACACCCTTTGTTACCGGAAATTCACTGCGGAGAATTCCGTCATTATCATAAATCTGAATCGCTTCCTTGGTTCCGGATACATTCCCGAAATGAGCAAACATGCCTTCCGACGGGGCAGCCTCAGAGAGTCCCCGCTCCACATCCAGCTTTTGATTGCCGATGCCCATGCGGCTTCCTGCCGTCACATAAAAAGTACGGACACAGGCATTGCCATCCTTATCCTCCATGGAAAGGGATACCCGATTACTTACCTCTGCGGTCAGCCCGATTAACAAATATTCATGTATCGTAACATACTCTTCCTTACTGTTGCACTGACCGTCAAAAGTAGGAATCTCTCCCGCCGTTACACTGACACGATAGGAAATCTTCATCGGAACCGCCGTAGTAAAATACACATACACGGAGTGGGCATTGATACCGTAAGGATTATAAATCACCAGCGGCGAATTCTCCGTATAACTACCGCTCCGTTTTAATGCCTCAATTCGGTCGTACACCTGGGTGTGGCGTCCGGTATCATAGAGCATGTCCGCTTCCACGTCTTTGGAAAAATCCGTGTAAACTACAGGCGCAATGGTCTTGGTGTCCGTATTCCGTTCATCATACTGCTGCTGAAACTCCTTAAGCTTGGACCCCTGCTTCGACCCGTTTCCTTTATTTATTAAAACCACCAAAAGCACGCACAATAAAATGGCACTGATTGCTGTCATTCCAAGCAAAACCTTCAATGCTTTATTCATAAACAAACTGCCTCCTCTCCGTAGACACTTTCTCATTCTTATTTTATCAATTTACACCACACTTTGCAACCTTTGTTCAAAAATACATTGCACTTCTTTTCCCCTTGTTGTAAACTAAAAACAGAACCATACCGAACAAACCGAAGAAAGGGGAACCTTATGGCTACACCAAAACAACAAACCTATGAAAATCTTGCAGAAAGCCTGATAGAAGCATTCAACCGCCGTGGCATCGAAGGATACTACTGTGCAGATAAAGAGGAAGCACTTTCCACTGCGCTCCGTTTTCTGACGCCGGGCTGTTCCGTCTCCTGGGGCGGGTCCATGTCCTGTACAGAAATCGGCCTGTTTGATGCCTTAAAGAAAACCGATTGCGTATTGATTGACCGTGCCACTGCCACCACACCGGAGGAGAGTCGGGAGATTTATTCCAAAACCGTTATGGCGGATTTCTACTTTATGAGCAGCAATGCCATTACATTAGACGGCGAGCTGGTCAACATCGACGGACACGGCAACCGGGTGGCCTGCCTGATTACCGGCCCAAAGAACGTCATTCTAATTGTAGGAATGAACAAAATCACCACCGATGTATCCGCAGCCGTAGCCAGAGTTCGCAATATGGCAGCACCGCCAAACACTGTGCGCCTCGGAATGAACACCCCATGTTCCAAATATGGAAAATGTCACGACTGTTATTCTCCGGACTGTATCTGCTGTGAACTGGTAATCACCAGAAAGTCCCGGGTACCGGGCCGTATCAAAGTTATTTTAGTCGGAGAAGAATTAGGTTATTAATTTCCCATAAAACAACCGAGGGTATCTAAAGTCATAATCGACCTTAGATACCCTTTTGTCATATACTCTGTTTACTTTAAATATTTCTCAGCCTGAGCCTTTACCATGATATAAACAAAATCCGTTCCGTTTACTCTGACGAAATAATTGTCGCTAACGGTCTTGTCTCCGATTTCCAGTACCATGGATGTCTCTTCTTCCTTAATGTTTCCCGTTTCATCCATCACATAGCCAATGTAGTTTACCGTAACCGTTGCATACGGGTCATCCAGACCGTACTTTGCAAAATCCGTACAGTTATACTCCTGAATCGTGGATGCCACAAAGGATATGCAATCATAAAAGAGTTCCGGTATATCCTTAGAGCCGTCTTCCTTCGTTGTCGGCACATAGGAACGGGTTTCCTGTCCCTCTATCTCAATCCGGACTTCTAACATCTTCTCCGGCATTGCACTTGGGAAGGTGTCTCCCTGTACCAGCTTCTTTTCCTCTGTGGATAACTGCTTATAAATCAAATCGGATACGATAAATACCTCTCCGGTACTCTCCTTTAACAAATAACGTCCTGCGGAATACGGAGCCGCATCTCCGATGCGGAACTTCTCAACGGTTCCGTCATCCAGCGTAATTGTAGCGGTAAACCTGGTATCATCCAGACCATAGGTCGCAAGTACCGCTCCCTCGTCTCCGATTTTTCTTGTACCTGACATATTACAGAAATAGCCCGCAATGGTCTGTACCTTTTCCGCGTTGGTCGGGAAATTTTCCTGGCCTTGTCTGATCCAATTGCCGTAATTGCCTTCCTGCTTCCATACAAAATGATAAGAAGCCTCCGAATTGGTAAAAGCAAACTCTGTTACATCCCTTAACAAAAACTCTGTTATCTGTACCTTATCGGTTACAGCATCTATTCTTGCCTGGTCCTCCGCCGCTTCCCTGGCAGCCCGTTCCTCGTTGTGACGAATCAACGACTTGTATCCGCCTACCAGTGCAACTAAGACACCGCACAACACAAGTACGGTAATTATCCGCTTGCGTCTGATGCGCTTTATGCGCTGTATTCTTTCTTCTCTCTCGTCCATACTGTCCTCCTACTAGCGACTCTTTCTGCGCACCATAATACAGATACCGATTAACAGAAGCATCGCCGGAATTACTGCAATAATCACAATCGCAATGGCGTTTGCCTTAGCTGCGGAAATCGTAACCATCTCATCTGCCTCAAAGGCGATGGTACGAATCGTAGACATGGTATCTGCCTCTGTCATAAATCCCACGCTTCCGGTCAAAAATCCGGCATTGGCAAAGTTACTGATCTTAAGCAAACTTTCCTCAAAAACATAATCACTGGATATTACAACTGCTTCCGACTTTGTCTCGGCATTCTTCACATGTACCGCAACTCTGAACGGCCCCTCCGAGTCTCCGTTCTCCTTCACCAAAGTCTTAATCATACCGTCCACAACAACTTTTCCGTAAGAATCTGCGGATGTGGTTAACAAGGCTGTCTTTTCAAAATCAAATGCACTGTCCTGCACATAAGATAAGGCAAAGCAACTCTGCATCGGAAGATATCCGGCATTAGCTATGGAATCATAAATCCGGTTCCCCGGCTCCATCTTCGGATATAACACCATCTGGGAAGACGGATTATGATAAGAGGAATTGCCTTCCACGATAACACGATTATCAATCAATACGCCACAATATCCGATCAACTTTTCATAATTTTCATGCTCTGCCAAACTGTTGGCAAGAATCAGGAACTTTCCTCCCCGGTCCGCATATGCCTTCATCATAGCAAGTTCTTCATCCGTGTAATCATTTTTCGGAACAGAAATGAATAATACGTCACAGTCCTCCGGAATCGCAGTAACCGTCATCGTCTCAAGCGTGTCATATTCAACGTTTGCCTTACGAAGCAGGTTCTGTGCCTCCGTTCCTAAGCTCCATTCTCCATGACCTGTTACCGCATACAACTTTGTCTGCTGTCCGGTCAACACATAACGGATGGCAGCATTTAACTGACCTTCAATATCCACACCTACCGGATAATTCTTATACTGGAACGTTTCCGGATCCATGGCCGTCTCCGTCAATACCATATCCGTAGTTGAAATGTACTTACTGAGTCCCGTGGTCTCATTCACCACAATCATACTGTACTGAATGACCTTCTGGTCCGTATAGGTTTCCGCAAACTTTGGATTCAATAGCAGGTCCACCGTTTCAAAAGAAACTTTGTCACTGGCACGTTCATACAAATCCATATACATCTGTACATAAGTGTACAGATACTCCAAACCTTCCGTTCCGTTGGTCAATACATAAAAATCCAATTCATCTTCAATACTGTCAAGTAATTCTTTCGTCTCTTTGGTCAATGACTTTGCACCGGTAGTGGTCAAATCCTTTTCCACATGCGCTGCCGATACAATGAGATTCATTACAACAACCGCAACAATGACCAGAACGCTGGTTACGGTCGCATACAAACCGGCACGAAATCCTTTTCTTTTAAAGGAAGTGACGATTTTTCCGAAAAAATCGGCAATCGGATTATGATTCTTCTTTTCCATCGTCGTTCCTCCTTAATTGTAGCGTCTCTTACGTATTGCCTGATACGTAAGGAAACAAAATACAAATGCAATACTCAGATAATACACCGGCATATGGAATTCCAATACACCGGAAATGGTTTTCTTATACACATTCAAAATAGCAAGCGGGCTGATTACCTTGAATACGGTACCTTCCAATAAAGAACCGTTCAGTAAATATACTGCGGTAAGAGCCACCTCTCCGATAGCAAATACGATAGCTGCTATCGTTACATTTTTCATGGTACGCCACATCCATACAGCCACCAGTGCCCAAATCACCGAATAGGTCATCCAAGCCGCCTTTGCTGTCGGCGGGATGGTATAGGCAATGGCATCAGCCCAAGTCGTAAGCAAAACGACAATAAAGGTCATAACTGCCGCAAATGCCTGGGATTCAGTTATGCTGGAAATATAAAGACCGATGGCAATATAGGCACAACCTACCATAAACAATCCGAAAATCGCACTGTACGACATGGCAAAATTCACTACACCAAACCGCGCAATAATAAGCGGATACACGCAAAGCACTGCCATTGCAATCCCAACAATCGTTACCAGGGAAAGATACTTACCTGCAACAATCTTCCATATCGGAACCGGGGAGGTAAGTAACAGCTGATCCGTCTTCTGTCTTCTCTCTTCCGCCATAATACGCATGGTTACAAGCGGTACCAGAATGGCAAAAATAAATGTAATACTATCCAATGTATAACCGATATAAGCATATCCGGCGCGGAAATTATAGGTATACATATAAATTCCCACAAACGCAAGGAAAAACGCCAGGAACAACCAACCGATGAGGGAGGTAAAGTAAGCACGCAATTCCTTTTTATAAATCGCTATCATTCCTGTACTTCCTCCTTTTCCTCTGTCGTTTCAGGAGAAGCCTCTGCAACTTCCGTCACGTCCTCTTCCCAACTTTCCCTTGTAGCCTCTAAGAAAATATCCTCTAAGGTCTTCACATCCTTTGCCAGCTTCAAAACCGGAACACCGGCCTTTGCAAAGGCATCAAACACTTCTTTACGAATATCTTTTTCGCACTTTAAATAAAGCGCGCAGGTCTGCTCGCTCTCTCCTGTTCTGTCAAGAATCTCCTTAATACCGGAGACACCGGAAAGCACCTGTAACATCTTCTCCTTCGTAGCTTCCGCCTCCAGTTCCAGATTGTCTTCCTTGTTGGCATCCTTCTGCAACTGCTCCGGCGTACCGGAAAGTACAAGCTTCCCGTGGCTGATAATCATAATATGGTCACACACCGCACTGATTTCCTGCATAATATGGGAACTCAAAATTACGGTATGATTCTGTGCAAGACTCTTCATTAAATCACGAATCTCAATAATCTGACGCGGGTCAAGACCTACCGTCGGCTCATCTAAGATAATAACCTCCGGACTGCCGATAAGTGCCTGTGCAATCCCCACACGCTGACGGTATCCCTTGGACAGATGCTGGATCAGACGATGACGCATCTGCTTCAACCCGGTCATAGTCATTACCCGGTCAACCTCTGCCGGACGATCCTTTCTCGGCACCTTCTTTAACTCCGTAACAAACCTCAAGTACTCCGTTACCGTCATATCTGTATAAACCGGCGGTTGCTCCGGAAGATAGCCGATGCTCTTCTTCGCAAACTCCGGCTCCTCAAGCATATCATACCCGTTAATCAGAATCGTACCCTCTGTAGCGGATATGTACCCGGTCAACATATTCATAGTAGTAGACTTTCCTGCACCGTTCGGTCCCAGGAAGCCTAGTATCTGTCCTTTTTCAACTTTAAAACTCAAGTGATCCACGGCGATATGGTCACCGTACTCTTTCACCAATCCGATGGCTTCAATCACTGCCTGTTACCTCCTTTTTTGGCTTCCCTCCTACCATACCACATCTTAGTCTAGATTGCAACCATGAAGTCTTTTTGTCGGATCTGTGAAAAAAATGTGAAACGATACATTGTCCCTATTATGCGTTCAAAATAGCCTCAATTTTTGCAATAAGCTGCTCGGAATTTGCCGGCTTAACAATATAGCCTGCCACACCGCTGGTAATTCCTTTGATTACTTTCTGCTTATGTCTTGTTCCGGTTAAAATAACAATCGGAATATCCTTTAAATTGTCCCTCTGCCGAATGGATGCAAGAGTGGCAAATCCATCCATAACCGGCATTTCCAGATCAAGCAATACCAAATCGAATTCCTCGGTATCCAGACGTTTGATTCCCGCCAGACCACTGGTAACCCCTACAAACTCATATTTTTGGCTCAAAATGTTCTGAAGTTGCTTAATTACAATTGCACTGTCATCAATTGCTAAGATCCTTCTTTTAATCATCCCTTTTTCCTCCTTTATTTTGAACATAAACATTTAAAATACTCTGTTGTTTTATCTCCCGTCAAAATCACGCTTCTGTAGCTTTCCTTTATGGAGGCAATATTTCCGGCCTTTGCCGCAAGTTCCTGCTCATATGCCTGCTTTGCAAAAAAATCCGCTCCCAAAGTTCTTGCATCTCCCTTAATCGCATGAATCAATATGGCATATTCACCCATATTCTCTTCATCTAAGAAGGCAGACAACTGCTCCTTTCTTTCCTCCCACAGCTGTGCAAACAACAACAGCGTTTCCTCATATGCTTCTACATTCCCGTCAAAATTGTTCAAACCGTTCTGATAGGAATAACCATCCGGCTTTTGAATCACTTTTTCCGACGGCAGCCACTTAAGCAACAGTTCTTCCAAACGGTTGGACTGTATCGGTTTTGAAAGGCAATCGGAAAAGCCCTTCTCTAAAAATCCCTTCTCGTTTTCCCTGTTCACGGAAGAACTGACCACAATAACCGGAATCCTCTTGCACTCTCCTATCCTGCGCAACTTCTGCAACGTTTCCGCACCGCTCATTCCCGGCATAAGCTGATCTAAAAGAATCATGTCATAATGATTGTCTTCCGCCAGTCTTATACACTCTGCGCCACTTTCGGCTTCGCTAAACTCTATCCCGGTCTGTCCCAGGATCTCTTTGATCACCGTTCTGCTTAACCTGCTGTCATCCGCCAGCAAAATCCTTGTATTCCTTGTAGAAAATGTAACTCCGTAACCTACCTTTTTCTGTTTCTCCTTCTTTACAGTTTCTTTCTCCGGTGCGGCTTCCTTTTTCATTCTTTTCTTGTGACGGATGTTAATTCCGCAAAATACCAATGCCATGGCAACACCACCACACCAAAACCCCATAAGAAACAATAACATTCTTTTATATGCCTCCTTTTACGTACAATCAAACAATCGTTCAAAACACCCGGCCACTCGCAAATACTCTTTTGACAACTGTGTAAAATGATCTTTGATAAAGGACAGATTTCCTTCCATCCCCATCTTCTCCTGTTCTTTGGCCATTTCCGCCAGTTCCAATGCTCCCAGCAGAGTTGCATCCTCTTTCACATTCTCTATCAGTGCCGTATATGCCGGTACATTCTCCGTACGGATATACTCATGAAGACAACTGAGCCGCTCCTCGCAGTTGATTACAAACTGTCTTGCCTCAGCGCGATAACGTTCCTGATTACCTTGCATTTTTTCAAGTCCCACCGAAAAACTGATACGTTCCACGGAAAGTGCTCTTCTGATTTCTTCCGGCCGAAACTCTTCTTTTTGTTCCCGCTCTACCTTGTATCTTCTCTTGTTCACTTCACTCTTTAATACCACTTCCTCCGGCAGGAACCGTAGCAATACATCTTCCAATTCTACCGCATTAATCGGCTTACTCATGTAATCGTCAAAGCCCTGTTCGATATAGTAGTCTCTCACTCCGGACACTGCATTTGCCGTCAATATGATAACCGCTGCCGACCGACTCGCACCATTCTGTTCCCGGAAGCGTTTTAAAGTCTCCACTCCATCCATTTTCGGCATCATATGATCCATCAAAATGACATCATAGGCAGTATTCTTTGTCTTTTCCAGACATTCCATACCGCTTTCGGCTTCCTCCACCTGTACCAGTGTACGCTTTAACAAGCCTTTTACCACAACACGGTTCATCACATTATCATCCACCACCAATACCTTTGCCAATGGTGCAGTAAACGTAACCCGTGCCTTTTCCTGCATCTCCACCTTCTGCCCCACCGTATAATCTCCCATCGGCGTAGCGTCCGTAATCACCTGAGGAAATTTTACCACGAACTCGGAACCGCTTCCGTATTCGCTCTTAACCTCGATGCTTCCGTTCATCATTTCAAGCAGCTGCGCTGTAATATTCATGCCAAGACCGGTTCCTTCTACCCCGGTATTTCTTGCTGCGTCAAAACGGCTGAATTTTTCAAATATACCGTCAATGTCTTCCTTATGCATTCCGATGCCGGTATCCCGTACGGAAATCTCCAACTCCGCTTTTTTATCATCGGATAAATGCCACTTTATGGCAAGACAGACAGAACCTTTCTCCGTGTATTTTACGGCATTGCTTAAAAGGTTACTGATAATTTGCTTCACACGTCGCTCGTCTCCGTAAAGTACCGCCGGAATATCCTCTTCCAGTTCCAGAACAAACTCCAACCCTTTTTCCTCTGCCTTAGCAGAAAAATGAACTTCCAGTTCATGAACCAAGGTTGCCATCTCATAATCAACTTCCGTCAACTCCATTTTACCGGACTCAATCTTTGAAAAATCCAGCAAATCATTAATCAGGGAAAGCAAAGTTCTTCCCTCGTTTTTTATATTATTGGAATACTCTAACACATTCAGATTCTGGGCTTCTCTTGAAATGAGCTCATTCATGCCGAGAATCGTGTTAATCGGCGTACGGATTTCATGGGACATATGAGCAAGAAAAATACTTTTTGCATTGTTGGCAGAAATTGCGATTTCGTTCAGTTCCTTTAACTTCTTTTCACGTTCCCTTGTCTGGGACATATCAATAAAGCACCAGGTTTTACCGGTCACCCGCTCCCCTTCGTATACTTCGGACTCCAGCACCGCATAATACCGGTCATCGATCTGAAACTTTCCTTCCTCCGCAGGAGTAAGGCGGCACAACACATCCGAAAAGTGTGTCAGTTCCACATCCGCAAAAATGGTTTTCATACTTTTATTGGTATAAAGGACATTCCCATCCTCATCACATACAAGAATACCTTCCTCCAGATTTTCCAGTACATCATTCTTCGCAATTTCCGCAACATCAAAAATGCGGAAAAAGAAAATAATAAGAATGAAAAAGGCATTGGAACAAAACAAACCGAACGGAATCAAATCGTAATCCTTAAGACTCCCTACCATTCGCAGCAACCAGAAAACCAGTGGTACCACAGCTGCCATTCCTAAAAACAGATATTTTTTGTAGTTTTGTTTGCGTTTCGCATCCCGAACAAACGCATACAGAATTACACCGATGCAGGCACCCATGGCCCCCAGCGTCAACACTGTATGTACACCGTAAATCGGTCCGCTCTCCATGTGAAAAATGGCAATTTTATTCCGGTTTATAAGAGATGTAGACGTATAGAACAGATGATGATACTCATTTGTTACATTCATGGTGCAGGTAAAGAAAAATGATAGCACCATAGTCAGCCGCAAAAAGTGCGTTGCCCGTACTTTAAATAATTCACAGATAAACAGAAATGCGGCAATGGTGGCAGTACTCAAGCCGAAATACTCGAACCGTATGGCCATCAACGCCTCTTCTATCGTCTTACTTTTTAGTTCAAACATATAGGAAATGCCGTTTATCAATACGCCGATGGAATACATCAGCAGATGACTGCACAAGGCAGATTTCTTCTGATAAGCCACGAAAATAATGAATCCTATGGATACTACCACGGATGCACTTTGCAACCCCATAACAAAACTATCCATACTGCCCCTTTCCTCTCATAAATCCTACGAATATTCTCCATCCTCTATACAATTTCTTACCTCAACGGATATTTTATCACTTTTTGATTCATTTTTCAATAATTTCCGGCAAAAAATTACAAAAAAGACGAAGAATCCAGTAAATTTTCACTCACATAGAACTCTTCGTCTCAATTATTTACCACTTATCTCTCTTAGTTATCGTCTACTTATCGTCGATGCTGTAGTTCGGTGCTTCCTTCGTAATATGGATGTCATGCGGATGACTTTCCTTCAAGGATGCAGCGGAAATCTTTACAAAGCGACCGTTCTGCTTTAAGGTCTCGATATCCTTGGCGCCACAGTAACCCATACCGGAACGAAGTCCGCCAAGTAACTGGAAGATGGTGTCTTCTGCAAGACCCTTGTATGCCACACGTCCTTCTACGCCTTCCGGAACAAGCTTCTTTGCATCTGCCTGGAAGTAACGGTCCTTACTGCCGTTCTCCATTGCTGCGATGGAACCCATGCCGCGGTATACCTTGTACTTACGACCCTGATAAAGCTCGCATGTTCCCGGACTCTCGTCACATCCTGCAAAGATGCTACCCATCATACATACATTCGCACCTGCTGCAATAGCCTTGGTCAAATCGCCGGAATACTTGATACCACCGTCTGCAATAATCGGAATATCATACTTCTTTGCTGCCTCGTAAGCATTCATAATGGCGGTAACCTGCGGAACACCGATGCCTGCAACCACACGAGTGGTACAAATGGAACCCGGTCCGATACCAACCTTTACACAATCAACACCGGCCTTAATAAGGTCCTCGGTTGCTTCTGCCGTAGCTACGTTACCTGCAATAATCTGCAGATTCGGATATGCGCCATGCACCATTTCTACACAACGAAGTACATTTGCAGAATGACCGTGTGCAGAATCGATAACAATTGCATCTACCTTTGCTTTTACAAGTGCCTCTACGCGCTCTAAGATATTAGCGGTTACACCTACACCTGCCGCGCAAAGAAGTCTGCCCTGTGCGTCCTTAGCAGAAAGCGGATACTTAATCTGCTTCTCGATATCCTTAATGGTAATGAGACCCTTTAAGTTACCTTCCGCATCAACAATCGGGAGTTTTTCCTTTCTTGCCTGTGCCAGAATCTTCTTTGCTTCCTCTAAGGTAACACCCTCTCTTGCAGTAACAAGACCCTCAGAGGTCATACTTTCTTTAATCTTCTTGGAGAAATCCGTCTCAAACTTTAAATCACGGTTTGTAATAATACCGACAAGCTTCTTTCCCTCCGTAACCGGTACGCCGGAAATACGATACTTTGCCATTAACTCGTCCGCATCATGTAATGTATGCTCCGGGGATAAAGAAAA
>JAZNBY010000071.1:0-14619 GCA_045587325.1 Lachnospiraceae bacterium
AAAGAACTCTTAGTAAACGAAGACCAGGATTATATTTTTGACGAAGTGGAAACCAAGGATGTGGATGCCCTTCCGGAAGAAAGTGCGGAACTAAAGGCCACTTCTGACGTAGTCATGAGTATGATAGAGGAACTTCCGGAGCTGCAGCGTTCCGCTATCGTTTCCTTCTATTACGATCATATGAAGATCGAAGAAATTGCCAAGATCTTCGAGTGCTCCGTCAACACCATTAAGAGCCGTTTAAACTATGCTAAAAAATTCTTAAAGTCCAAAGTAGAAGAACACCAGAAACAGTACAGCTACAAACTGTTCTCCTTCTCCCCGGCAGTCCTTCTTCTGGCACTGCGTGGACTTCTTACTTCCGAAAAATATACCATGGCACCGGAGTCTGCGGAAAAAGTATATCATGTAGCCTGTGATGCCCTTGGTATCACAGCATCCACGGTAGCCGTGGGTGCCGCCGGAGTAGCTGCAGCTTCTGTAACGGGGGCAGGTGCTGTCGGAGCCACTGCAATCGAAGGTGCCGCAATAGGAGCCGCCACGGCTGCATCTACTGCCGGCTCAACCGCCACGACCGTGGCTGCTGCAGCAAAGACCGGAGGCCTCATTGGAAAATTCCTTGCCATGTCTACCGCGGCAAAGACCGGCGCCATCGTTCTTGCCACTGCTGTAATCGGCGGCGGAACCACTACAGCTGTACTTCTTTCCAACAATAACCCGGAACCACCGGCCATCGTACAAGAAGTGGTAACAGATGAGCCGGAGATAACCATGACACCGGAACCGACCGCTACCGTTGCACCGACATCCACTCCCGAGCCAACCGTTACTCCTGCGGTCGACTCCGAAGTACGTGACCTTGGCGGCATGGAACTGGTGATCGGTATTCCTTATTATTCCACAACGCCAACAACCCCGGAATATCAGGCTTTGCAGGCATATCGGGAAGAAATGATGGAAAAGCATAACTTTACCGTACGCATCGAAAATATATATGATTACGGGGACCCGGTACACGTATTTCAGACAGCTACCACCTTTGGTGACCCGTCGGTTCAGGTGTATCTGATCAACTCCCGGTATCTTCACCACAACGGTCATCTATTCTATGACCTTTCCACGTTATCGGAATTTGATTTTAACGATGCAAAATGGAACGATGCCGTAACAAAGTCCATGTCCTATCAGGGTGGCATCTATGGTGTGTCTCCTCTCACCTCCGAAACTCCGCTGATTAGCGGTATCATTTATAACAAGCGTCTGTTTGAAGAGGCCGGTCTTGACCCGGATTTGCCGTACAAGTTGCAGGAAAGCGGAGAGTGGACCTGGGAAAAATTTAAGGAACTCTGTGCTCTGCTTACAAGAGACACCGACAAGGACGGCAAAACCGATGTTTACGCCACCAGTAGCTATGGTGGGGAAATGTTGGAACAGCTCCTTAGTTCCACCGGCAGTCAGATTGTTACCATGGAAGACGGCTCTTTTGTAAACAATGCTGACTCTGATAAAGTACTTCGTGCCACTGCCTTTGCTCAAGAGCTTGCACTCTCCGGTTATGAGATGCCACACACCGAAGACAGTTACTGGGATTATTATATGACTGCCTTTTCTGACGGTCAGGTAGCAATGCAGTTTGCCCAAAGCAACGTGTTTTATGCCAAGTACAACTCCTATACCGACATGACGGATGAACTGGGCTTTGTATGCTGTCCGAAAATGGATTCCACCGTGGATTATCAGATGGCAACAGAAACTAATGTTGCCGTTATCCCGGCCTTTTATGACGAACAAACCGCTTCCGATATTGCATTTGCCTATAACCTCTGGACCAATCCGGCTCCGGAAAACGGCTCCTATGATTGGCGCACCATATATGATGGTATTGCCCTGGATGAAAAGATTCTTACCGACACCTTCCCTTACTACTACGAGAAGAACCGGGGAGAGATTCCGGCCCATTATCTTGTCAGCCATGATGTAGAAATCCCTTACTACTATCAGGTCCCATTTACGGATGCACCGATTACACAGTACCTGCAAGAGTTGTCTTCCATCCTTGACATTGATGTAACAAAAGCAAATACCGCAATAAAGCCGCCGGTTACCGCCAACGAAAACCTTGAAACGAACACCCCCACCACAAGAGTCAATTCTGACGGCACCGTAACCATCATTGGATTTAAACGTACGGGTACCAAGGACCTGGTTCTTCCGGATGAAATCAACGGTATGCCGGTATCCGAAATCGCCGAGAATGCCTTCTACAATTGGAGTCTCTCTTCCGTTGTTCTGCCGAAGGGACTGAAAAAAATCGGAATGTGGGCTTTCGGCTCCAGTGACCTTACCGAATTTGTTCTTCCGGAAGGAGTTACTACCATCGCCAGTTATGCCATTATCGGTGCGAATCTGCAAACAGTTGTGGTTCCGGCCAGTGTTACCAGCATCGGAAAGGAAGCTTTTTCTTCCAACGCAGAACTTACCCTAATTGTGGAGCCGGGCTCCTATGCAGAGACCTATGCAAAAGAAAACGGGTATAATTTCCGATATAAGTAAGAAAACAAGTTCCTGTATAACCAAAACAATTCCCGGCAATACTCCCTACAGAAATCAATCAAAAAGGAGTGTTGTTATGCATCACATTAAATATTACCCGAAACAGGTCCTTCTGGTGTCCCTGATAAAAAAAGCAATCGCCGCTGTACTTCTCTTTTGTTCCGTACTGTTGCTTTTGCCGGATTCCTTTTTTTCCGGGTCATCTGCCGGCACTTCTCTTTCCATAGAGGACCGGATTCTTCGCCTACATATCCTTGCTGCCGGAGACGATACCGCCTCCCAGGAAATCAAACTCCACGTAAGAGATGCGGTGCTCTCCGTCATTCAGGATACCGTAGCACCGGCAGATACGGCGGAAGAAGCAGAGGCCCTTCTGCTTCCGCATCTGGATACGATTACCGCAGCCGCCAATGAAGTTCTTGCACAGTACGGTGTATCTTATCATGCCACAGCCACCGTTACCACAGAGTTTTTCCCGATTAAGCAATATGGCTCCCTGTTGCTTCCGCCGGGCGACTACCGGGCCCTCCGCATCGTTCTGGGAGAAGGAGAAGGCACCAACTGGTGGTGTATGCTTTACCCTTCCCTTTGCTTTACAGAGGGCATCACCGGTACCCTGCCGGAAGAAGAGCAGGAAGAGTTAAAAGGACTTTTAACCGAAGAAGAATACGATCTCCTCTTTTCCAAAAAAGCAAAAAAGCCGGTGAAGTTCAAATTCCGCATTGTGAAACTGTGGCGTATGATAAAAGATTGGTTCTAAGTTCCGGTTTATCTGAAAAACAGAACTGCCTCCATTCTTGCAAATCCCGGCTCTCTGTTGTATAATCAGCATGAAAACAATCGTAAAACGATTGCACTTTTACTACAATTGTAGAACAGAGATAAAAAGGAGCACTTATGAAGCCAGTTATGTCGGAACTTACCACCAATGCGTATGCAAAAATAAATCTGTCCCTGGATATTCTCGGAACCAGACCGGACGGGTATCACGAGGTCTGCATGATTATGCAGTCCCTGGTATTACACGATACCGTAACATTGCGTATCACAGAAAAAGCCGGGATTTCCATGACCTGCAGTGATTCCGCACTTCCTACAGATCAGAAAAATCTGGCCTACCGTGCCGCAGAATTGTTCTGCAATACCTACAATATAACAAGTGGCATTTCCATTCATCTTGAGAAAGTCATTCCGGTTGCCGCAGGTCTTGCCGGCGGCAGTTCCGACGCAGCCGCTGTTTTGCGGGGCTTAAATACCATGTACGATTTCCCTGCCACCCCGGAGGAGCTTGCTGCACTGGGTGTCACCTTAGGCGCAGACATTCCGTATTGTCTGATGCTGGGTACCGTTTTATCGGAAGGCATCGGGGAAAAACTTACGCCGCTCCCGGCCGCACCGGACTTCTATTGTTTGCTCGTAAAGCCGTCCGCAGGGGCTTCCACAAAACAAATCTATACGGAGTATGACCGTGTAGCACAAACCGAGACCATTCCGCATCCCGACACCAAAACTCTCCTTGCCGCTCTGGCAAAGAGGAACAGAAAAGCTTTGGTTTCCGGCCTTTGCAACGTATTGGAGCCGGTTACCGCAAAGCTGGTTCCGGAGATTACTTCCATAAAAAACACCTTACGCACATTTGGTGCGGAAGGTGTCTTAATGAGCGGTAGCGGTCCTACCGTCTTTGCACTATTTACCGATGTGGCCAAAGCCAAGCGCGCCGAGGCGCACATGCGGGAAACCGACTATGTGTCCGGTACCTTTTTCACAAGCTTCTACCAGCCTGCCAGATAAGCAGGCTTTAATTTTGTATCGGAGCATATGCGGTCTTCACACTGACCCCCGGCAGACGACCGATTTTTCCGGCCACCGCACTGATTACATCCTGTGGCGCATCCACCGCCACACTCAGTATACTTATATTCTTCTGGCGGTACGGTATGCCCATACGTCCGATGATGTACGGTCCGTATTCGTGAAGAATGGCGTTTAAATGCTCCGCCGCCTGTAAATCCTGTACAATGATCCCCATCACTGCTACCCGTGTCTCCATAGAACTCTCCTCCATATCCTATAGCTTATTCTTCTTACTAAAAGTATAGCATACTCTTTTCTCTGTTAAAAGCATTGATTTCTGATTTCTACACTTTTTCCCACATTTTCAATATTTTACATTATTTTTCCTTCCGATGGTTAAGTTCCTCTCCGTTTCAGCCGATATAGTTTATAAGAGTAGGCAGAGTGTCTTCTGCCACAGGAACGGAACCGCACAGACAGCGAAGGAGTCGCAACGGCGTTTCCTTTTGCAACCACAGACCAAGGAGGGTTTTCGTATGAATACAAATCAGATTCTTTCTGCAACCAATTCTTATCAGACGACGGAAGCTTACAAAAAGACTTCCGATTCCAAGGTGACGGATACGGCTCAGAACACAACGGAAACTGCGGACACCTCCGCATTTGTATACGAAAAGAAAAGTGCCGACAAAGCTGCCACCAACAATCCTAAGAACAAAAATTATGTAACCTTAACCAAAGAAAACAAGGCTATCGTTGCCCAATTAAAGGCCGATGCCGAACAGCGCACCGCACAGCTTCGTTCTTTGGTGGAAAGCATGATTTTAAAACAGAATAAGACGTTCCAGGTAGGTACTCTTACCGACGAGAAGATGTTTGAGATGCTCCGCAAGGGGGAACTTGAAGTTTCTCCGGAAGTCCGTGCCCAGGCACAGAAGGACATTGCCGAAGACGGCTACTGGGGCATTGAACAGACCTCCGAGCGTCTGTTCAGCTTTGCAAAAGCCATTTCCGGTGGCGACATTTCCAAGGCCGAGACTTTGATTAGTGCCATGGAAAAGGGCTTTAAGCAGGCCACCAAGTCCTGGGGCGATACCTTGCCGGACATCTGTCAGAAGACGCTGGATGCCGCAACAGAGAAGATCCGCAACTGGGCAAAACAGGATGAGGCTTCCGATGAGATGACCGAAGCAGCACAGGATGCGTTTACCTCTCAGGCCGGCACTTCTGCCCTGACCGAATAATGCTATCAATTCCTAACTGATATAGAACTTTGCTTTCACGCAAAGCATAGAAAAAGGATACCGTTCGCCAACAACCTATCGGGACACGGTATCCTCTTTTCTTTTATTTACTCCAGACCGGCATATTTTTTTAATGCCACAAACGTTTCATCACTGATGGTATGCTCGATCCGGCAGGCATCCTCCGCCGCCGTTTCCTTTGACACACCGATTTTTTCAAAAAAGGCCGAAAGCACACGATGACGTTCATAGGTTCGCTCTGCCGCATGCCGTCCTTCCTCTGTAAGCACAAGCCCGCCGTCTTCCGTATTTTCCTCCAGATATCCGCCCTTCTTTAAAATGCCTACCGCACGGCTGACACTTGGTTTCGAGTAACCCATGTATTCACCTACATCAATGGCCCGTACATGCTCCATCTTCTTTGACAGCACGTAGATGGTCTCCAAATACATCTCTCCGGATTCCTGTAAATTTGCCATAACATCCTCCTGCTTCTGTTATTCCCCTCTTTATCTTCTATGTAGTCCCGTGATCTCAGGTCGATAAACGTTCTCTCCTTGTTATCATATCATATTTCACTACTTTGTGACAAGCAGAAAAAAGAAATCAGAAGCAGATCTCCTTCCCGCAAATCTCCCGGATGTTCGGTCAGTCTTACAATCTCCTCCGGGGCTACTCTGTAACGTTTTGCAATGTCCCACAGATTCTCATCCGGTTTCACCGCATACCCTACTATTCCCGGTAACTCCTCTAAATAATCCGGGGCAAATTCTTCTCTGGTGGTATCCACAATCACCGCTTCTTTTCTGTTTTCCACCGCCAAAACGGAAAATGCCAGTTCCGCCTTTAATTCTGCCTCCTTGCTCCTCACCATTCCGAAAGATGCTTCCGTCACATGACAACGTACATCATACATGCTTTCCGGCGTCAGTCCCCGCACCTCAATCTGATGGGAAAACGGCAGCTCTGTGTGATAGGACAAAAGCGGTCTCTCATCTTCTTCCGATATATATAATAAATCCGCTTCCAAAGTACCGGACAATCGAAGGGTCTCCTCTTCTCTGACACAGACATCCGGCTTCATTTCCACCGCGCCTCTGCAGATTTGTAAAATTCCCGGCATTTCTTCCGGAAGCGGCAATCGCTCCGACACACGAAGTCTGCTGTCATTCTTAAACAGGATATTTTCGTATTCCTCCTCCTGGATTACCGGTGTCAGAATAGCATCCGTTGCATACAGATCCGATAACACTTCCATTTCCTTCTCTTCGTACAGCTTCAGCTCGGCCTCCAGCACCGCCTCCGCCTCAAACATCCGGTCTTCCCCGTCTTCATCTGCCTTTACGGATACGTTTTCGTTACTTAACCGGAACACCACATCTTCAATGAGCCCCTCTCTGCAACCGCTGATTTCGAATTCCGTATGGAACGGAAGATTTGCCTCATAGCTTTCCGTGATCCCCTCTTCCCGGGCGCTTTTCCATAACGCAAACAAAGACAGCTCGCCTTTTGCTTCCAGGCGCTCTTCCTTTGCCTTGGCTTCCGGATTCCGAAGCAACAGTTCCCAATATAACAATTCCCCGATGCCTTCTTTTCCGGACGGCAGAAACAGTTCTTCCCGTAACCTTGCCGTATCCTTTTTGTCCGCCACAATAGACGTCACCGGAATGATCCGCTTCTTAGTATGTACGGCTGTTTCATCGGCAAGTTCCGTGGCTGCTCTTACGTCATGAAGTTCTTCCGCCTGTACCATCACCCCCAGCAACGCTCTTATGGCGATTTTTCTGGAATGGATGAGTCCTGCCTCAAACTCTTCCACTTCCGCACGAACGGTAATGTTGTCTCCGCTGCAGGCTTCCGGCAGCTCTATGGATTCATCAAATTCAAGTTCTCCCCGCATACTCTGCACCGGAGTTCCTTCTTCTTCGCTTAAATAGAGGACACGATATAACAAGCTCCCCTTTAGGAATAGTCTTGTACCCGAAAGCTTCTTTTCACTCAGTCTGACAGATCCGCCCTTCCAGACAATGGTTCCCACATCCGGCTTATTATCCGGCACATTCACATCATCATCCACCGTCAGGCGAAGCGCATTCCTGCATTTCACCCGATTCATATGAATACTTTGCATCTTTATTTCCATAAAAAAATACCTCCCGAAGCTAGGTTCTTTTATACCTTATGCCCTTCGGGAGGTAAATATTCCGGTTGCTTTTATACGTACACCAACTCAACGTTCTTCGTCAATACATCGGTGTAGCTGTAAGAAAATGTCTGTTCCGGCATATTCTCCGGCTCTACTTTTATGGTAAATACACACGGATAAATTGCGGAAATCACGCCTTCCATTACATCCACCTTATTGCGACCCTTGTTCTCACAAACCTTCACGCGTCTTCCCACGCTGTGCTTTACATTGTAAACAATCCTGCTCATCTCCGTTGGCTGACCCATATTTACTCCTATCCGCGTAACTCCGCTATGTATATTGACAAATGCTTGATATAGTATTTATCTAAGTATCATTATACTACATATTGTTGTTTTTGTCAATAAAAAGCCGTCTTCATTCTATGGGTATTTTGTCTTATTCAGTCCAAAAAATGCACTTCTGTTTCCATCGGTTCCAGCTTGATTACGATGTAAGGATGAGTAACGGCAGTGGTTACTTTTTCATCCGCAGCAGGTCCGATTAAGGTTGTTTTTATGCACAGGCCCTCCTTGGCAGTAAACAATTCATCCACCTCAATACTGTAGCCCCCCGACGGTTGAGCGCCGTATCCCTTAACCAGATACAGTCCCTCCTCCGACAAATAAGAGATCTTGAATTCATTTTCCTTCTTCTCCTTTATCACATCAAGAAGTTCTGCCGGCACATCCGCTTCCTCCACTACCGTGAATTCCGGTTCTCTAAGCTTCACATAGGCTTCCTCTTTTTTCCCGCATCCGGCAAAGGCACATCCAACAAGAACACATCCGGCAAAAACGGCAAAAAAAAGGAGAAGCCGTCCGATGTTTTGTTTCATCTTTTTACTTCTCCGTTTTCCTTATTTCATTACAACATATGCGGAACACCCTGCTTTAATGCACGGATTACCGCCCGTCTTGTCATCTCTTCGATGTACAGTGTATGCTCCGGTTCGTGAATGTCCTGAAGATAATGGGCATCGGAATTGGATAATATCCGGCATTTTTCCAGATACGGATGCTCCTTCGCCAACCGGTGAAGATTCCCAAAATTCTTCACTTCCGCCGTAGTAAACTTGGAATCCGGCGGAATAAAGCCAAGGTTTGAAATCAGGGAGGTAGTAGATTTATCCAGATGGGCCGGAATCATCACGCCGCCCCGCTCTTCCACCAAATTGTACACGTCATCAAAACTGATGGAGGTGGCATTAATCAGAAGCTTATCCACCGTCCCTGTTACCGTTTCCTCCTCATCCATGATTTGCTGTTTGCCGAAAATTTTTTCTACGTTCTGAATATCCGGCAAACGATGGTATACATATTCATCAAAATCCATTGCGGCATGCAAGTCTTCAAACAGACATACCACATGCACTTCCTCTGCGGTGGTCAGTTCCATCCCCGGCACCGCCAATACACCGTATTCCTCCGCCAGACGAAGTACCGCCCCACAGTTTTTACAGGTACTGTGGTCCGTTACCGCAATGAGTTCCAATTCTTTTACCGCTGCCATTCCTACAATATTTGCCGGTGTCATCTCATCATCCCCGCAAGGGGAGAGGCAGGAATGGATGTGTAAATCATACGCCGGATTCGGCACGCAGTCCCTCGTGTACCAACAGTGCCGCATCGAATACAGGCTTTTCCGTATGAAGCACGGTGATTCCCTGTACCTTTGCCTTTTCGATAAAGTCACTGTCCGTTGCCGCATTCTCCGCAACAATCACACAGGCTGCCTCCGTTAAGGATGCCACCGCCAATGTGTTAATGTTGCTCATTACCGTTACCCATGCGGCACCTTCCGGCACCTTGGTCATCGCTATACTGAGCAAATCGCAGCAGTATACCTGACGGATGATTATCTCACCGGCATTGTCCGCCAGATTCAGCACACGTAATCCGCTTTGCTCTGCAAATTCTTTTACTGTCATAGTTTTCCTTTCCGCGCGGCTTCCCCATTCTTCTAAGCGAGCAAGATTTCTGATACCGCCCCCCCGGGTTTCTAATCTCCTTTTTGCTGAGCGCAACGCTCCGTCAAACTTCCTCTAAGAACGACTAGGCCGCTCGGGAGCGTCCTCGCGCCCAGTCTTATCTAAGAGGTGATTTCGACTGCGCTAAAAGCGCGCCCCTTCGGGAAGGCAAAAATCCGATTAGAAAGCCGGGGTGCGGTTTGACAAACATATCCTTCGCTTAGAAGAATTCCGCCACACCCGAGCCGCCGCGCTAACACGACGACAGGTAAGTTATCGTATTCCTTTTCTGTATAATTTTCTTCCGATTACTCTCCGTCCAGCTTGGAGAATTCATCCGAAAGATGATGTATGTACTTTTTCAGTACGTGGATACAATCGTGTTCTCTTGCTTTGCCACGGACGATGTCTTCCGCCAGTGCCTTACAGGTCGGGGCTCCGCAGGAGCCGCAATCAAGGCCCGGGAATTGCTCGCACAGTTCTTCTACCCGCGCCATACGGGCAATGCTGTCTTTCATGTCCGTACCCAGTTTGAATACCGGCTCGTAGGTCACTTCCTCGGTCCAGTAGGCATCCCGTTCCGCCACCACGCCTTCCACATGGCTCTTTGCCACCGTCATGTATTTACGGAGACGTTTTAATTTCACCATGGCAAGATATGGATTCTCTACCGTAAGCACGCCACCTACACAACCTCCGTTACAGGAGTTGAGTTCTATAAATTCCAGGTTGTCTAACTTCTCGTCTTCCAGATCTTCCAGCACCCGGATAACATTCTCAATGCCGTCCGCCGCCAGATAGTTCTCTACCAAAAGTCCGCTGGCTTCTCCGCCGCTGGTGCCCCAGCTGATGCCGATCTTTCCGGAAATACGCAACTCTTCCGGATCATCCGCTACTTCTTTCATCTCCGGAAGTAAACGGGTATAGATATCCTTAATGGCACACACCGCATCAATGTTACTCTTTTCCGTTCCTAACGGGGATTTCATGGCCGTCACCTTGGACGGACACGGCGAAAGGAATATGATGCCAATCTTTTCCGGAGGAAGTCCTGTTTTCTTCACCGCCCGCGCTCTTGCCAGTTCTGCTGCCAGTTCCACCGGTGGCTTAATCGGAAGCAGATGCTCTATTAAATTCGGGAAACGCACACGAATCAGACGGGTAACCGACGGACAGGCCGTGCTGATAATCGGATGCAGTTCCGGATGGTTATGTACATATTCCCTGGACAGCTCAGATACCAGTTCCGCCGCTCCGCTTACTTCGTATACATCATCAAATCCCACTCTCTTTAATGCCGTCAATACAATATTAACATCGTCTAAGTTATTAAATTGTCCGTATAAGGCCGGTGCCGGCAATGCCACCGTGTATTCGTAATCCTTTAACACCTCAAGCTTATCATAGGACGGAAGCTTCGCATGGTGCGGACAAATTCGGATACACTCGCCACAATCAATACAGAACTCATTTGTAATCTCTGCTTTGCCGTTACGCACACGGATTGCCTGGGTCGGACAACGTTTTATACAGTTGATGCAGCCTTTGCATAAACCTGCATCCAGCTTAACCGACGTAAAAAATTTATCACTCATGCCAATCCTCTTTTCCGTGCTCCCAGAACAATCAGGTCTGGAATACCTTCATGGTTACTTTTGTCCCAACTCCCAGTTCCGTTTCTACCTTCATCTCATCGGAATATTGTTTCATATTCGGAAGACCCATACCTGCGCCAAAGCCTAAGGCACGTACCCTGTCCGGTGCGGTGGAATAGCCCGCCTGCATAGCTTTGTCGATATCCGCAATACCCGGTCCGGAATCCTGTAACACCATACGGATCTCTTCCGGGGTTATCTCCACATCGATGGTGCCGCCGTTGGCATGGATCACCATGTTGATTTCGCCTTCGTACATGGCAATTGCCACCTTACGGACTACCTCCGGGGAGCTTCCCATCTTCTTTAATTTCCGCTTCACATCTCCGGAGGCTTCTCCCGCACGGGTAAAGTCTTCCGTGGTCACGGTGTAGGTCAGTTTAATCGTATCGCTCATAATCTTTTCCTCCCCGCAATCCTTTTTCATAAAGCATTCCGCAGGCAGAGAACATACGATGTCCGGTCGCAAGCAGCGGAATTTCACGTTCGTTGGCAAGACGGATCATTTCTTCATCCGGCTTTTTATCCCGTACAAATACAATGCATACGATATCCATCATCTCAGCGGTACGAATGACCTGCGGATTGCAAAGACCGGTAAGTAATACCGCCTGATCTTTTACAAATGCAAGAACATCACTCATCATGTCAGATCCACACGCCGTATGTACCTCCTTGGTCAACCATTCCTCCCCGCTCAGTACTCTTGCTCCCAGAATTTCTTTGATTTCCAAGATTGTCATACTTTCACCTTCCTTCCTATATGATAAAATTATTTGCTTCTCATTAATACAAGCACACAAATAAAGTATACCACAATTTCGCAAAAAAGTCCCTTATTTTTTTACACTTTTCTTATAGCTTTTTTTCTCAGAGTATGTTATAATGTTGTCAAATGTACGACGCACGCAAAGGCGCGTTTCTTTTTTTCGGCTCTTTGCGCGTTTTTTGTCGTGCGCGCATGACATCGTTATATTTTTAACAAATAATAGATGTCATGTACCCGGCTTTCCGAAAGGATGGCCATAACGATATTAAAGGAGGTTAAAGAAATGGCTTCAACATCAACCGTTCCGTTCCAGGGAACAAAGGAACAAGAAGCACAGCTTCGCGCTGTCATTGCCGAATTGAAGAATGACAGAGGCTCCCTGATGCCGATTTTACAGAAGGCTCAGGACATTTACGGTTACCTTCCGATTGAGGTACAGACCATGATTGCTGACGAGTGCGGCATCCCGTTAGAGAAAGTTTACGGTGTTGCTACGTTCTACTCCCAGTTCTCTCTGTATCCGAAAGGAAAGTACAAGATTTCCGTTTGTCTCGGTACCGCTTGCTACGTAAAGGGCTCCGGTGACATCTATGAAAAGCTTCAGGAATTGCTCGGTATCGAAGGCGGTCAGTGTACCCCGGACGGTAAGTTCTCTTTGGACGCATGCCGTTGTATCGGTGCCTGCGGTCTTGCTCCGGTATTGACCATTAACGATGACGTTTACGGTCGTCTTACCGCTGCCGAGATGGCTGACGTTCTTGCAAAGTACGAATAATTTGTCAGTTTGCTTTTTCGAAAGGAGTACCTAAGGTTATGATGCCCGAGATTTCCTTAAACATACTGGATGTCGCGGAAAATTCCACCCGTGCAAAAGCCTCTCTGGTTACCATTATCGTGGACGTACAGACCGCGCCGGATACTCTGACCGTGATGATTGACGATAACGGTTGCGGTATGACAGAAGAGCAGGTGGCCGCTGTGACGGATCCCTTTTTCACTACCCGTTCTACCCGTAAGGTAGGCTTGGGCGTTCCGTTTTTTAAGCAGGCTGCAGAAAGTACAGGCGGTTCCTTTTCCATCACATCCACACCCGGTGTCGGTACCCGTGTTACGGCAGTGTTTACATTGTCTCACATTGACCGCATGCCGTTAGGGGATATGAACAGCACCATTCACACCTTAGTTACTATGCATGAGGAATGTAACTTCTTATATACATTCCGTTTCAATGAAAAAGAATTTTCGTTAGATACCAGAGAATTTCGCGAAGTTCTCGGAGATATCTCCTTTCAGGAGCCTGAGGTGTCTCTTTATATAAAGGACTACCTAAGAGAAAATTTTAACGAAACCAATGACGACACCTTTGAACTTTAGATTCACATTCCGTGAATCCCTTGTAACACAAACTTGATATGCCGAAACGGCAGATTGGAGGAAAGTATGAAGTCTCTTGCAGAGTTAAAAGCAATTCGGGAAAAGATGCAGGGCCAGGTTGGTCTTCGCTCTGAGTCCGAGACACAGACAAGAGTTGTTGTCGGTATGGCTACCTGCGGTATCGCAAGTGGTGCAAGACCGGTTTTAACTGCTCTTGCAGATGCGGTAATGAACAAGAAGCTTGAGGACGTGGCTGTTGTACAGACCGGTTGCATCGGTCTTTGCCAGTTCGAGCCGATCGTAGAAGTTATCGCTCCGGGTAAGGAAAAGGTTACCTATGTTCATATGACCCCGGAAAAGGCAGAAGAAATTGTAGAACAGCACCTGATTCGTGGACAGGTTCTTACCCAGTACACCCTTGGTGCAGCAAATAAATAAGGAGGAAGAATTATTATGTATCGTTCACATGTATTAGTATGCGGCGGAACCGGTTGTACTTCCTCCGGCAGCCTTCAGATTTTCGACCTGTTAAAGGAAGAAATCGCAAAGAACGGCCTTGCTGAAGAAGTTTCCGTTGTACAGACCGGTTGTCACGGTCTCTGTGCACTCGGCCCGATTATGATCGTTTATCCGGAAGCAACCTTCTATTCCATGGTTAAGCCGGAGTACATCCCGGAAATCGTTTCCGAGCACCTGTTAAAGGGTCGTGTAGTTAAGAAGTATGTTTATGAAGACACCGTTCAGGAAGAGGGCTTAAAGCCGCTTCACGAGACCGACTTCTACAAGAAGCAGCATCGTATTGCTCTTCGTAACTGTGGTGTTATCAATCCGGAAAATATCGAGGAGTACATCGGTACCCGCGGTTATGAGGCACTTGGTAAGGTTCTTACCGAGATGACCCCGGATGACGTTATTAAGTGCATCTTAGATTCCGGCCTTCGCGGACGAGGCGGCGGCGGATTCCCGACCGGTAGAAAGTGGCAGCTGGCAAAGGACCTTGTAAAGGGCGGCCAGAAGTATGTTGCTTGTAACGCCGACGAGGGTGACCCGGGTGCATTCATGGATCGTTCCGT
>JAZNBY010000072.1:0-11970 GCA_045587325.1 Lachnospiraceae bacterium
CCCGCATTCCGTTATCAGGGCTGAAAGTTCGGCAATCCTACAGTGTCTTGCCTGAACATTTACCCCGAAAAGTTCTTCTTTTACTTCCATTGAAAACGACATAATATTCCTCCGGCTGTACTATACGGAAAAGTCGCCCAACAGCTTTACTTCCGGCTCCAAGCGCACTCCGCTCACCTCTTCTACCCGCTCCGTCACATACCTCATCAACCGATAGATATCCGTTGCCGTTGCATTTTCCTTGTTTATCACAAAACCGCAATGCTTCTCCGATACCGCAGCACCGCCGATTTGCTTTCCTGCAAGCCCTGCATCCATAATCAGTTTTCCGGCAAAATAGCCTTCCGGCCGTTTAAACGTAGAACCCACACTGGGATACTCTAACGGCTGCTTCTCTTTCCGTTTCCGGTTTAACATCTCGATATTGGACAAAATATAAAGCTTGGAACCGATTGGGAATGAAAACCATGCTCTTGTTACAATTCCCTTCTCTTCCGTTAATATGCTGTGCCGATAAGAAAGCTTTAACTGCTCTGCCGATAAAATACGGCACTCGCCGTCAGCTGTTACAATCTCTGCCTTTGTAATGCAATCCTTGATCTCTCCGCCGTAAGCGCCGGCATTCATCATAACCGCACCACCTATGCTTCCCGGAATGCCTGCGGCAAATTCAAAGCCTGCAAATCCTTTTTTTGCCAATGCCATGGCAAAGACAGACAACAGCGCCGCGCCGCCGGCCACTGCCTCGGCTCTTCCCTCATGCAAATTTTCCTTTATCTCATACTGTGTAAGTTCTCCGGAAAGTCTCAGAACCACACCTCGTATTCCTTCATCCGAAACAAGTACATTGCTTCCATTCCCTAACACCACCCAGGGAACCTCATGACGATTGCAAAGTTTTACCGTCTCCTGCAGTTCTTTGGTGTCGGATACGAAAACATAATACTGTGCCGGTCCTCCCACACGAAAAGTAGTATGATTTTTCATCGGCTCCTCGCGCAGAACACCATCTTCTTTTGTTATAATCTTACAGAGTCCTTCGTAAAAAGCGTCCAAATCATTTCCCCCTTATTTTTCCAAACGATCCAAAATCATCTTTGCACAACCGAAAATACCGGCATCATTTCCTAAAGTAGCCAGACGGAATTCTTTTCCCTGGAGAGCCTTCATAATACCGTTGTTGTAATGACGCTCCACGGTTTTCGTAAGAATCTCTCCCGCGCGGGATACTCCACCACCAATAACAAAAGCCTCCGGATCCGTTACCGCTGCCACATGGGACAGAGCTCTTCCCAGTACCTCACCCAGATCTTCCACAAGCTCCGCTGCCACAGCGTCACCGTTCTTTGCCGCGTCGAAAATATCCTTTGCGGTAAGAGGATCCATATTACGAAGCACAGAGGCATCCTCGGTTTCATCAAGACGCTTCTTTGCCATGCGGACAATACCGGTAGCGGATGCATACTGCTCCAGATGACCGTAACCGCCGCAACCGCACTGTACCTCTTCCTTCGGATTCATTACCATGTGACCAAGTTCACCGCCGGCACCGAACGCACCGGCCACAATCTTTCCTTCTACGATAATACCGCCGCCGACGCCGGTTCCCAGGGTAACAAGCACCATGTTTTTCACGCCTTTTCCGCCGCCTTGCCACATTTCACCCAGTGCTGCCACATTGGCATCATTGGCTGCAACGGCCGGTACACCGGTCAATTCCGTCATTACTTCATTTACATTAATATCTCTCCAACCAAGGTTCGGACAATGGGCAACGTAGCCGTTCTCCTTTACCGGTCCCGGAACACCAAGGCCCACACCGGATACCTGCTCCTTAGCGATTCCAAGTTCTGCACATTTTGCAGCAATAGAATCCGCAATGTCCTTCGGTACATTCTTTCCGCCATCAAGCCGGTCTGTCGGAATTTCCCATTTATCCTTTACCGTACCGTCTGCCGTAAACAATCCGCACTTTACGGAAGTTCCTCCGATATCAATTCCGAAAACAAATTGTTCCATCTTTTTGTACCTTCCAATCCTTAATTATTCTTTTTCATCAAATTGCTGGTGACACGATTGTATAATTCCTGTGCCGCATTGTAACCCATCTTCTTCTGACGGTAATTTACCGCAGCGGACTCACAAATAATCGCCAGGTTACGGCCCGGACGAATCGGAATGGAATGACATACTACCTTATTCCCTAAAAACTCCGTGTATTCCTCTTCCAGACCAAAGCGGTCATATTCTTTATCCTTGTTCCACTCCTCTAACTTAATGACAAGGTCAATGGACTGGGTGTTCTTAACGCTTTCTACGCCGAACAAGGTCTTAACATCAATAATACCGATACCACGAAGTTCAATAAAATGTCTCGTAATATCCGGTGCCGTACCGATTAAGGTCTCGTCACTTACCTTCTTAATTTCTACCACATCATCGGAAACAAGACGATGTCCTCTCTTAATAAGCTCCAGTGCCGCCTCACTTTTTCCGATGCCGCTCTCACCCATAATCAGGATACCTTCGCCGTATACGTCAACCAATACACCGTGAATGGAAATACGCGGTGCCAACTCTACCTTAAGCCAACGAATCACCTCTGCTTCAAAGGAAGAGGTGGACGCCGGTGTACGGAACAACGGAACACCTTCTTCAATGGCAACCTTACGGAACTCCTCCGGCACTTCAATCCCGCGGCAGAACACAATACACGGCACCTTAAAGCTTAACAGCTTTTTCATAATATCCCTTGCCTGGTCTTTTTCCATTTTTTCCATGTAAGCGTGTTCTACATTACCGATAATCTGCACACGCTCCGCATCAAAATAATCATAAAACCCTGCCAGCTGCAATGCCGGACGATTCACCTCCGGGTGAGAAATCAAAATATCGTCAATGTTAATCTCCGGAGTACAATTCTCCAGCTGCATCTTCTGCACCATCTTCTTTAATTCAACCGTATACATGCTTCCTCTTTCCGCGCGAGACTCTCCTGCGCTTTTTCTTTATTTATTTTAATGATATCACAAAAACCACAAATACTCAATGTGAATTGTCCGATATGATTTTCCTTCTTTTTTCCGGAATCTGTGTAAGCAAAATGCCCGCAAACATGAGACCGCATCCCGCAAACTCTCTCCCGGACAAGAACTGACCTAACACCAACCACTCGCCAAACACCGCAAATACGGACTCTAAACTCATAAGTAAGGATGCCACTGCCGGCTCCGTATCCTTCTGGGCCACAATCTGCAGGGTATACGCGATACCTCCCGAGAACACACCTGAAAATACCAGCGGAAGCCATGCGGAAAGAATACGGGATAAGGATACACTCTCCGTCAAAAACATTCCTGCCATACCCATGACTCCACAAAGCAGAAACTGAATACAGGATAAGGCCACACCGTCCGTTTTCGGTGAAAAGTAGTCGATGACAAGGATGTGCATGGTAAATACCACAGCACAACCAAGTAAAAGCAAATCTCCCGTTGTCATGGAAAGACCTTCCGTAATACAGAGCAGATACATACCGCATACCGCCAGTACTACCGCAATCCATATCTTTAAGCCGATTTTCTTTTTCAAAAAGATACCGGCAAGCGGGACCATAATCAGATATAACGCCGTAATAAAGCCTGCCTTGCCCGGCTCACCGCTGTTATACATGATTCCCAGCTGTTGTAACATCGTAGCCGCAAACAGGATAACGCCGCAAAGTCCGCCGCCCAAAAACAGCATGCGCCTTCCGCGTGTTGCTTCTGCCGATGTCCCTACCGCCTCCGCTTTCTTTGCTCTTTTGCCGGAACACAGAGAACGAAGTCCCAAAAACACAAGCAAAGATATGCCTGCCAGCATGGAACGGATTCCGATAAAGGCAAAGGGACCGATATAGTTCATTCCTTCACTCTGGGCTACAAAGGACAAGCCCCAGATAAATGCGGCTAATAATAACAGCAGATTTCCCCGCATTCGTTTTGACATTTCTAAATTCCTCCTGCTAACTGCTTTGCCAGCGTCACTGCCCCCTGGGCATCCTTTGCATAACCGTCGGCGCCGATTTCCTCCGCATACTCTTTGGTCGTTACAGCTCCGCCAATCATTACTCTGGCACGAAGATTTTCTTTATTCCGCAGTTCGATGACTTCCTTCATGGACCGCATGGTGGTGGTCATCAGAGCAGACAATGCTATCACATCCGCATCCAGACGTTTTGCCTCCTCCACAATCACCTCTGCCGTCACATCTTTTCCCAAATCCACTACCGTAAAGCCGTGGTTTTTCAACATCAGAGTCACCAGATTCTTTCCGATATCATGAATATCCCCCTCTACGGTGGCGATGACTATCGTACCGGCATCCGCCTTGGCACCGTCCTTTTGCAGATGGGGTTCCAATACCTCCACCGCTGCCTTCATGGCCTCTGCCGCACCGATTAACTGGGGAAGGAAAAACTTCTTTTGCTCAAAGCGGTTTCCTGCCTCGGTAATGGCCGGAATCAGCTCTTCTTCCAGCAGGCGTGCCCCCTCCGCACCTTCTTCCAGTGCCTTTTTCGTCTGCTCTGCTATATTCTTTATCTCGCCCCGGAGCACTGCACTCATCAGTGGTGTTTCCTTTACGGATTCCTGCGTAGCTTCTTTTACGACGCTCTTTTCGCCCATCGGCTTACTCACCGGCTGTACCGGAACCGCCGCTTCTCTTTGTTTTGCAATCCATTCCGCCCGTTCAATGTACCGCCTTGCGGAGTCCTCTTTTGCACGCAGCACATCGGAAGCATACACAAGGTTCATGAGAAGCTCCTGATTCGGGTTCACAATAGCCATGGTAAGACCGTTTGTAACCGCCATCATTAAAAACGCCACATTGACATAGCTTCGTTCCGGCAATCCGTAGGAAATATTGGAAAGTCCGCAGGTAGTGGCTACTCCCAGTTCCTCTCTGCAATAACGTATGGTATCCAGCGCATCCAGTGCCGCCTTGGGCTCCGCTCCTACCGTCATAACAAGGCCGTCAGCTACAATATGTTCCCTCGGAATACCATATTCTGCAGCCTTTTGCACCAGAATCCGGAGATTTTCCCGACGTTCTGCCGCATCCTTCGGAAGGCCATTACTGCCAAGGGGCAAAACAACCACCATAGCTCCGTATTTTTTTACTAACGGGAACAAAAGCTCCGCCCGTCCCTCTTCCAAGGACACGGAATTTACCAACGCTCTTCCCGGATAAATCCGAAGTGCTGCTTCCATTACCTTTGCATCACTGGTATCGATGGAAAGAGGAAGATTCGTGGCAACGGACACCTCCGTAATGATTTTTTTCATCATATCCTTTTCATCGATTCCGCCCATGCCCACATTCACATCCAGCACGGCTGCACCGTTTTCTTCCTGTTCCCTTGCAAATTCCACTGCCATGCCGGTATCCCCGTTCCGCAACGACTCCTGGAACTTCTTCTTTCCCGTCGGATTGATTCTCTCGCCCACCGGCAAAAACGGTCCGTCAAGAGAAATATACACCGCACGCCGTTCATTGGTCAGTGCGCTGACCGGCACATCGGAAATGTGAGGCGGATACATTTTTGCCAGGCCTTCATATAAATATGCAATGTGATCCGGCGTGGTGCCGCAACAACCGCCTAAAATTCCTGCTCCCGCTTCCACAAGAAGCTTCATCTCTGCTGCAAACGCTGCCGGTGCCATGTCATAAACGGTTTCATCCCCTACCAGGTGCGGCATGCCCGCATTCGGCTTTGCAATCACCGGTACATTGGCCACCGCTTTCATTCTCTTCACAACAGACAGACAACGTTCCGGACCTGCACCACAGTTTACGCCTACTGCGTCCGCACCCAAGCCCTGCAGTACAAGCATGGCAGTCTCCGGTTCCGTTCCGTACAAGGTATGTCCCGTTTCATCAAAGGTCATAGTCACCATCACCGGCAAATCGCAGACCTCACCTGCCGCAATCAACGTCGCTCTGGTTTCCTGCAGACTCATCATGGTTTCGATTACAAGCAAATCCACTCCGCTTGCAACCAGAACCCTCATCTGCTCCTTATATACCTCTACCGCTTCTTCAAAGGATAACGGTCCCAGAGGCTCCAAAAGCTTTCCCGTCATGGTAACATCACCGGCAATAAACGGGATAAACTCCGCATTTCTCTTTTCCACTATGTACTCGCCTACGGCACGCTTACTTAAGTCCACCAACTGACGGTTCAGTTCCTCTAACCGGTCCTCCAACCCGTATTCCGCCAGTTTAATTCTGTTGGCGGAAAAGGTAGGTGCGTATATAATATCGGTTCCGCGATGAAGATAACTCTTCTGCAACCCGATAAAACAATCCGGATTGTCCAAAATCCACTGCTCCGGGCAAACTCCCGCCGGCATCCCTGCCTTCTGTAAATTACTTCCCGTTGCGCCATCCAAAAAAACAAGACGGCCTTCTACCAGTTCCCTGAATTCCTTTTTTGTCATGACCTTCTCCCCTAAATCAGATTCCGGATACTGTCGCAAATCCTCTTTGCCACCACCGGATTATTCATGGTATATACATGGATACCGTCTACGTCATGGGCCACCAGGTCCACAATCTGGTTTACCGCGTACACCATGCCCGCATCAAACAATGCTTCCTTATTTAACTCGTACTTCTGCAATATCTTCATAAACTTCTCCGGCAGGGAAGCACCGCATAAGGATACCATCCGTTCAATCTGTGCCCGGTTAATGACCGGCATAATACCTGCCGACACCGGTGTCTTAATATCCGCAATCCGCATATTCTCCCGGAACTTATAAAACAACTCATTGTCAAAAAAGAGCTGGGACAGGAGAAATTGTGCTCCCGCATCCGTCTTTTTCTTTAAATTATGTAAGTCTGCCACCTTATCCTCCGACTCCGAATGGCCCTCCGGATAGCAGGCGCCACCGACACACAAGCCGCTTCGCTGTTCCTTTAAAAAGGATACCAGCTCCGACGCATAGAAAAACTCCTCCTTCGGCGGGATATCCGGATTCTTATCCCCTCTCAGTGCCAGCACATTCTCAATGTCCGCTTCCGCCAATTCGTCCGCAAATGCCAGAATCTCTTCCTTTGTATAATTGATACAGGTCAGATGTACCACCGGCTCTATGCCGTATTCCTTCTTTATCTTCTTTGCCAATCCTACCGTAAGACTGTTGGTGGCCGAACCTCCCGCACCGAACGTCACACTGATATAATCCGGCTTTAACCCGCACAATACTGCTAACGTTTCATCAATGCTTTTTAATGTAGTGTCTCTTTTCGGCGGAAAAATTTCAAAAGAAAGTACCGGCTTTTTCTTGTTATAAACCTCACTGATTTTCATACCCTGCTTCTCCGTTCTCTTCTATATATTATTGTTATCACTGTTTCTGTCTTTGGCCGCTCTTTTGTACACAGCCCGTATCTTTTATCATATCACATCCGACACTGTTGTGCAACAAAGGGTTACCACCGGGCGGTCAGTCGCACAAAAGGCTTATATAACACGGATGCCAGTGCTATTTTTACGGCATCCGGCAATAAAAACGGCACCACACAGGTAGCCAATACCTCACCGAAGGCTACCGATTCCGCATAAACAAAATAGAACCATACCGCTCCTACGCCGTATAACAATATCGTTCCCGAAACCATTCCTGCCAAAAACAACAAAACACCACTAAGTCCCACACGTCGTCTGCGTACAAACAGTCCTGTGATCCACACACAGGGAATATACCCAAGCAAAAAGCCTCCGCTGGGTCCCGTAAGCACCCCAACTCCTGCCGTATAGCCCGAAAATACGGGAAGGCCGAAAAATCCCAACAACAGATACAATGCGATACTCACAACACCCCTGGTCGATCCCAAAAGCACCGCCGTTACATATACCAGAAAACTCCCGAACGTAATTCCCACCGGACTGAGAGGCACATAAATCGTATGAGGGGCAAGCACACAAAATAACGCGGAAAACAACGCGGTTTTTGTCAATTCTACAATGGTATCCCCTTTGTTTTTCCTGCTTCTTTGTTGCTTATCATTTTTCGTTGTGCTCATTTCTAACTTCTCACATGATTTTTCCAAAGGTATTCTCCTCATTTTTTACAATCTGACACTGATTTCTCCGGAACACAAATATTCTTCGGTATCTCCCCTTCTTATTCCTAATCTTCCTTCTTTGTCTATATCCGTCACAACCGCCTTATAATCCCCATCTGCAGCGCACACGGTCACTTCTTTTCCCAAAAGCACGGAGCGATTCTTATATTCTTCCATATAGACAGCTGTAGAAAGTGTTTTGTACAAAGAGAAAAATTCATACCATACCGCATTTATTAATTCTGCATTTAAGATTGTGTGGTCTGTGTATTCTTCCAGACATCCTACGATTTCTTTCAATTCTTCCGGGGCGGATTGTCTCTTCACGTTAATTCCGATGCCTAGTACAACATGGGAGAACCCGTCTGTCCCCGGAGAAAGTTCTCCTTCCGCTAAGATTCCGCATACTTTCTTATTTCTAATAAAAATATCATTGACCCACTTTATTCCCGCTGTCTCCTTACAAACACCCTCTATGGCACGTGCTACCGCCACGGCAGCACAAGTTGTTATCAGTATCGCCTTTTCCGCCGGAATTGCAGGCCGCAAAATCATACTCATATATATGCCACCCTCCGGGGAGAAAAAACTGCGCCCCAGACGACCTCTTCCGCCGCTTTGCCGTTTGGCTATCACAAGGGTGCCTTCTGCGGCTCCCTCTGCCGCCAGTTCCTTCGCCACCCGGTTGGTAGAATCCGTTTCCGTAAGTTCCACCACTCGTACCAACTGCGGAAGATTTGTTCCGTATTCTTTTATGGATAACTCCTTTTTTGCCATCGAAAAACTCCTTCCGCCGTGTTTCGCTTTTTTCCGTTTCTTTCCATGGTTGCATTCCCAATTATCCTATCATGTATACGCCTGTGTTGTCAACAGCGGTATCCCTGACCGACAGTGACTTTTTCCCATAATATCCTTGCCTTTCTCCGAAAAAAAAGATATACTAAATGATAGAAAAACCGATTGAAAGGAGGAGCATTATGGGATTATTTCACAGTATTTTCGGATTGCCGCAACCGACACATCAAAACAGCATATCCGGGTCGGGACATACCCCTCACTCCTCCGGTACCGTTACGCCTTCCCTGATAAAAGGAACCGTCGTAAAGGGAGAAGTCATTGATTTACGCAGTAATCAGGTAACGGTCCGTCTGGACGACGGCTCCACACTGCATGCCAAGCTGGCCACCGCCATGGATCTGGCTATCGGTCAACGTGCCGACTTTTTTGTACAGGAAACCAACGATGTGCTGATTACTTTAAAATTATTATCCGATGGTGATACCTCTTTTACGGAAGCGGTCATCGACAAGGCACTGGAAGCAGCCGGACTCCCGAAATCCGCTCATAATGCGGATATTGTCCGTTCTTTGCTTGATGCGGGTTTGCCGGCCGGCAAAGAAATGATTCAGAAAATGATGCAGTATTCCGCTGCCAACAACGGCGTGGAACTGTCCACACTGACTGCCCTCATAAAACACAACCTTCCGGTAACAAAAGAAAATGCCACCGGATTACAGACCTACCGTAACTTCGAGCATCGTCTTGCGGGACAGGCTTCTTCACTGGCCGCCTCCCTAACGGAGGCTCTTACCGACGGCACACTGCCGCCAGCTCTTTCCCGGAAATTTTTTACAGAGTTTTTTTCGGCGGCTTCTACCTCCGTTTCTACTGCAGCTTCTGTAGCGCAAGAGATAACAGAACTTCAAGGACAGACACCGATGCCATCCGACACGATTTCAATTCCGGAGGCCGGAACCGAATTCTCTGCCCCGATAGGGACTTCTTCGCAGACTTCCGACTTGGTCCCTGTGACCATTTCGGAGGAAGGATATCGTATGCTTGCCTCAGCCATAGAACAACTTCCGGCAGACAGCCCGGAAGCAGCCTATCTGCTTTCGCAAGTTGAAACTAAGGCCCTCACTGCCACGGGACTGTTTACCGCCCTATCCTCTCTGGCCCAGAAGGAACAGCACGCACCGCTTCTCGCCCTCATGAAAGAGGTGCCGGAATTTACTGAACTTTTACAAACAGCCGTAACCGATCAATTCCTTATGGCACCGGAGGATCTGACACAGGAAAACTTTATCGGACAGTTTTATGAAAAGCTTACAAGTAAGCTACGGGTACTGCAGGGACTCACCGAAGCCGGAAGCGATTCTCCTGCCTTAAAGTCTGCTTCGGATACCGTGAAAAACATGCAGGATAATCTGCAGTTTATGCATACCTTAAATCAAATTTTCCCGTATGTACAGCTTCCTCTTACCCTGTCGGGAAGGGCAACCCACGGTGAGCTTTATGTGTATACCAAAAAGAAAGACCTCTCTGCCAAAGACAAAGAGGTCAGTATCTTACTACATCTTGACATGGACGGGCTGGGTCCGACGGACATTCACCTTTCCATGTTACAAAAAAATGTTTCGGCAAGCTTTTATTTGAGCGACAATGATGCTCTCTCCCTTGTGTCCGAACACTTGCCGGACTTGACGGACCGGTTGCAACAAAAGGGCTACACCTTCCGTGCCACTACCCAGAAACGCACCAAAGAGCCGGACATTGTAGCCGACTTTATGGATGGCGGCGAAAGCGTTTCCATGAAACGATTCCGCTTTGATATCCGCGCTTAAGTCTTACTTATTACAAAGTTCCTTGGCTAAGACCGCAATCATTTCCGCAGTTTCTTCGGACACTGCGGATTTTATTGTTACCACGGTTTCCGCAAAGGTCATATTCTTACTCTGTGCAAAACGCTCTTTCATAAGCTTGGCCGTCACCGGTGCCCAGGTTCCGTTCTCGATAAATCCGAGAGTACGCCCCTGATAGCCACGCTCCGTAAGTTTGTCGATAAATTCTCTCATCGGCGGGAAAATACCACCATTATAGGTCGGTGCCGCCAATACCAACGTTCCGTAACGGAAGGCATCTTCCACATTCTCTGCCCAGTCCGAACGGGCCAGGTCCGTCACTACTACCCGCGGACATCCCTGTTTTTTCAGTTCTTCTGCCAGCAGTTCTGCTCCCTTCTTCGTGTTTCCGTAAATGGAAGCATAGGCGATTACCACGCCCTCGGATTCCACTCCGTAAGAGGACCATGTATCATATAAGCCCAGATAATATCCGAGATTCTCCGTCAAAACCGGACCATGAAGCGGTAATATCTTTTCGATATCCAGTGCACTTGCTTTCTTTAACAATGCCTGCACCTGGGCACCGTATTTTCCTACAATTCCGAAATAATAGCGACGGGCTTCGCATGCCCATTCATCTTCCTCGTCCAATGCACCGAATTTACCGAAACCGTCCGCAGAAAATAACAACTTGTCCTTACTGTCATAGGTCACCATAACCTCCGGCCAGTGCACCATCGGTGCAAATACAAAGGTAAAGGTATGCTCCCCCGTACACAGGGTATCCATATCCGCCACTACCTTCTTATTACAGGAAAATTCCTTGCCGAAAAACTGTCCCATCATTCCGAAGGTCTTTGCATTCCCTACAACAGTTACATCCGGATAGGTATTCACAAACTTGGCGATACCTGCGGAATGGTCCGGCTCCATGTGCTGCACAATCAGATAATCCGGCTCTCTATCTTTTAGTAGCTCCTTTATCTGTCCCATCCATTGCACAGTAAACCCTTCATCCACTGTATCCAGAATGGCTATTTTTTCATCCAAGATTAAATAGGAATTATATGCCATTCCGTTAGGCACTTCGTACAACCCCTCAAACAACTTGATTTCATGATCATTTACTCCAATGTACTTTATGCCCTGTGTAATCGTCATACTTTTGCCTCCGCTTTCATTTTCTTTCTTTAGTAGGTTGCCACCATTTAGGCAAATGTATGCAATAAGATAT
>JAZNBY010000073.1:0-2178 GCA_045587325.1 Lachnospiraceae bacterium
CAGAACGACATGGCTACGATCCGACTTAAAGACAGTGATTACCCAAGGTTGTAAGCGCGGTGCGTTCTCTAACGAAGCAGGTCTTGGTTCTTCTGTTATGGTACATTCCAACTCCAATGTAAAGGAACCGGTAAAGCAGGGTATGTGGGGTATCTTTGAGGTGTTCACAGATACCATGGTAGTATGTACCATGACAGCAGTTGTAGTACTTTCTTCCGGTGCAATTGATTTGGAAACTGGTCTGGCTGCAGCAGGAACCAATGATGCAACCTTGGTAGCGCAGGCATTTGGTAAAGTATTCGGTCGGCCGGGAGAATGGTTTATTGCCATTGCAATGTTACTGTTCGCATTTACCACGGTGCTTGGCTGGTCCCATTACGGAAGCAAAGCAGTGGAGTATTTGTTTGGTGCCATTGGTGTGAAGGTGTATAAGGTGATTTTCGTTCTTTTGATTATCAGTGGTGCATTAATGACTTCATCCATTGCATGGGATATTTCCGATACCTTTAACGGATTGATGATGGTTCCGAACTTAATCGGTGTCGTGGTGCTTTCACCGGTAGTAGTGAAGATTGTACGAAATTATGTGGATCGTAAAATCAAGGGAAAAGAAGTGTCACCGGTACTTTCCTACGATGAAAACGTGCAAAAGGAAATGGAAGAAGCCGTGAGAAACGGAGAAGAATAAAAGGAACGTATAAGTTACATACAAACATAAGATAGAAAGAAATGCCGGAGTAGTGGAAGACTTACTCCGGCATTTGAATATTTGAATTAGTTTTAAAAGTTGCTTTTACGTTCTGCAGGGAAGTACGGTATGTATTTTGACTATAGTGTTCAGTAGACAAGAAAGACAGCTTTCTAAACGCTCGGGGTGAATATCCGGACGCATTAGTCTTTTAAAGACAATCTGTTTGACAGGAAGGGTGGGGATTGCTAGAATGGTAGATAGTAGCGTGTATCGTATGGTGATTAATGGAAGGGAGCAAAGGGTATGGACATTAAGAAATACAACAATACAGCAAAGGATCAGATCGAAGTCCGGCACTTCTTAGAATCGGTTCTTCCGGAATCGGGACGAAATCTGGATGCAAATGCAATACAACAGTATGTAGAAAGCTTAGGACAGTTTGAAAATGTTTGGTGTTTATATGACGGAGCCAGTCTCATCGGGACAGTGGGAATAAGAAGACTGGATGAAACAAACTGCGAACTGAAAGCACTTTACCTATACAGTAAGTATCATGGACAAAGATTAGGATATCGGTTGATTTCAACGGCGCTGGAGGGGGCAAAACGTGCAGGATTTGAAGCGATGTATCTGGATACAATATCCACATCCGAGAGGGCGATACGGCTGTATAAAGCAGTAGGATTTACCGAAATTGAACAGTACAAAGAGACTATAAGGTCGGATGTGTTTATGGAGAAGAAGTTGTAATGTGTATTGTAGATGGAACGGAGAGAGTAGACTATGAGTGAAACTGAGATTTTGGCTTTTTTAGAGGAGCATTATCCGATTGCTGTAGAGAAAGTTGAATTTCTGCGGGAGAGCGGAAGCTTAGCATATACGGTGTATGGTAAGACTGAGAAATACTTTTTACGAATTACAAAACCGATGTATTATGAAACTGCCATGAGTTCTTTGGATATTCATCTGCATTTGCAATCGCAAGGGTGCAATGTGCCGAAGATCATCTTTACCGGAGACGGAAAAGCTTGTGCACCGATGGGAGAAGGCGAGAGAAGCTATGGGGTTCTTTATGAGTTTCTGGAGGGAGAGGAAACGGACCCGGAACGGGATGCAGAAGAGATCGGCAGGCTTTTAGGTCAATTTCATGATGCGATGGTGACGTATACGGGGAAGCTACAGGAACCGGGGAAAGAGTTCTTTGTAGAACGTTATCTTGAGATTTTACGGAAGAAAAATTATAAACGGGTGGACGAGTATGTGACTTACGGGGACGAATTGTGGCAGGCTGTAAAGGATTTGCCGAGAGCTTATTGTCACGGAGATATGTACAGCGGAAATATACACAAAACAGCGGACGGGAAGTTGTATCTTTTGGATTTTGATACTTCCTGCATTGCCTTTCCTATGTATGATTTAGTACTGATTGCGAATCGGACGGATTATTTTGAGTACAAGGAAGACGGGTATGAGAAAACGAAGGAAGT
>JAZNBY010000074.1:0-2156 GCA_045587325.1 Lachnospiraceae bacterium
CCGAATACATTTAAGTTTAAATACCGATTAAAAAAGCGTTCCGGCATAAATCCGGAAAACAAATTGATTTCTCCCAAAAAGGAACCCGCATTTTCCGCCGGAATCTTTTGCTGCAGTAAATACTCCGCCACCACCGCTGCCGCCACTACACTGCAGTATACAATACGATGCCGTCCCGTAAAGGCCAGAATACATACGCCCAGCAGAACCAGCTGCGTCACAATTTTGATTCCGATATAGCAGGCAAGAAATCCGCCGATGGTAATATCTGCCGAACTGCCGTAAAATTCATCCAAAGACTGTAACGGCGCCGACAATGACGGAAAACCGTAGGCCCTCCCCACAATGAAAAAGTTGCTGCTATACAGTCCCGCAAGTCCTACCACCATAGCTACAAACAGTCCGATGGTAGTATGTCTGACATTCTGCACTTCTCCAAAGGAATTCTTCTTGATAAACAAGCAATAAGCAACCGTCAGAAGCAAAATGTACACAAAGCCCACCACATCCGTGATGTGATAGTCCAGTACCATGGTGGTGGTATAATCTTCTTCCACCGAAAGTTCCAGATACTCCAACCCGTAATAATCCTGCTGGCATTTGGCCAGGTTCTTTAACAGCCATTTGTCCCCCCGGATGGAATACAAGGAATCCGCAATCATTCCGGCATTTTCGCCGATGCCTTTTACATATTCCCCGTAACCGATTACATTTTATAACTACTCTCAAATACTTCTATAATTCTCATAATCGAAAAAATTGATTCCGATTTTTACCGTTTCCTTCGGAATCAGTCCGTTCTCCTCCGGCTTCACCTGACGCTCTGCCAGTACTTCTCCGGTAATGAACTCCATATATTTGATATATTCTTCGCTATAGCCCTTTAGATTGGCTTCCTTCTCCAAATAGTCAATAATCTCTTCCACTGCAGTAAGCGCCTCTTCCGGGTCCTCCGGCAAACTGCCTATAATCTGTTGCTGTCTCTTAAAATCGCCTACCCGGATGGATTTATGTACACCCCACACATTTTCCGACTGCAAATATTCTCCCCCGCACTTGGTGGAGTAAAACAATATCCCATTGACAAGAAGCAACACCGGAAGCAATAACAGACCGCACAAATAAAACCGTACCTTACGTTTCATCGATTCCGTATCCTCCTCATTACCGCTGCCATAAGCGACTTTCTCTTTCTTCTGCTTACCGGCAGTTCCTTGTCGTTATCTAACACCAAAGAATCCGTCTCCACTTTTCTGATATGATCGATGTTCACATACAGAGAGTGGTATACTTCGATAAAAAGTTCCTCCGGCAGTTGCTTTGCAAAATTCTGAATGGAGTTTTTCTCCTGATACGCGGAAACCGCCGTATGAATAGCCGTATTCCGGTTCTCCGATTCCACGTAGTAAATCTCCGTGAAATTTAACATCACCGCCGTGTCATGCTCCTGCAGAACAATGGTTTTTCTCTGGTACACTTCCTTTACAAAACGCTCTAAAAGCGCCGTCAGCTTTTCCTTATAATTCCGCTTAAAGAGGAAGTGGAACGCATTCACATCATAACCTTCCGCAATGCGCTCTTCCATGCTGGATAGGAACACCGTAGGAATCTTTATGTTGTTTTTCCCCAGCTCTCTTGCCAGCTCCACTCCGTCCGCATCCCCCAGATGGATATCCATAAACAACAAATCCACTATGGTATTCTGCTGCATCGTTTCCCAGAACCGGGCACCACTTCCGCAATGCACAATGTCGCATTCCGTGCCACGCTCGTGAAAAAACTTCTCTATTTCGCTTTTTAGTTCCGCCGCAAATCCGGTCTCATCCTCACACATTACAATACGCATTCGTTTTTCTCTGCCTCCGCATCCAACCGCTTGTTTCTGAAATACAGTGCAATATCAATGGAAATGGCAACGGAGTTAATTACATAAAACGCAAAACTTAACACAAACAGAAACCCGCTTGCTCCCATGCAGGTCTGAATGATTTTCCTGGCAATTCCCACAAAATATCCGATTAACAAAATCACTTCAAACAATACACTTTTTCCTTTTGCCGTCCGGGATACCCAAGACTTCCGTATGGAAATCGGCCAGGACAAGCCAAAGCAAAAGATAGTCAGTGCTTCCAATAAATCAATGATGTTTTCCATTT
>JAZNBY010000075.1:0-2788 GCA_045587325.1 Lachnospiraceae bacterium
AGTTCCGCCGTGATTCCCATGTGATCGGGATGATAATGGGTTGACAGAACATACGATATATCTCCGACCTGCAGGTTCTGCTCTTTGATCGCTTTGAAAAAGGCCGGCAGTGTTCCCGCCCAGTCGGTGTCAACCAGCAGATTCCTAACGGTGCCGCGGAGCAGATATGTATTGGTATTGCCGTATTTCAGTTTTGTCAGCTTGGGGATACCTCTTTTGTTTTTCACAGTCTGACCGGTACACTTCACTTTTCTTCCAGTGTCCAGCCGCAGTCGCCGTGATAGATCATCTGCCGGGTCATGCCGCCGTCGATACAGATATTCTCACCGGTGATAAATCCTGCCATGTCCGAGCAGAGATAGAGTACCATGTTGGCAATATCCGGCGGATTGCCCACTCTGCCTGCAGGCTGCTGAACGGCGTCCGGACCTTCGTAAACGGTGTATGCCGTGTCGATCCAGCCGGGGGAGATGGAGTTGACCCGCACCTTGCCCGCAAAACTTACCGCCAGTGCATGAGTAAGGGCGGAAATACCGCCTTTTGCCGCCGTGTAGCTTTCGGTCTGTGGTTGACTCATCCGGTCTCTGGAAGAGGCAATATTGATGACCGATGCCCCTTCCACAAAGAACGGTGCAAACAATTTTGTCAAATAGAACGGTGCCGTCACTCCCACTGCTAAGGCATACTCAAACTCGTCATAGCTGCATTCGTCAATGCCCCGCATAATCGGAAGCGCATTATTCACAAGCACGTCTACCCGACCGTACTTCTCCGTCACTTCCTTCGCAAAGGCTTCCAGCACTGCCTTATCCGCAATATCTCCCACAAAATGCTCTCCGGGCGCTTTATCAATGACACACACGGTAGCTCCGGCTTTGCGGAACTCCTCTGTGATACATTTTCCGATGCCGTTTGCTCCGCCGGTCACAACGACGATTTTATCTTTGAACATAGGAACTCCTTTCGAAACTTATTCTATGTAACTCAGTGTTTGACGCATTCGTTTTCCTTTTTATGATCGGTTATATAAAGCACTCCCATAAATCCTGCCAAAAAAGCAATAATGAATTCCTGCAATGAACGGTCCATGATTCCCAAAACGATTTCAACAATCATTATGACAAAGCATATAGGACCTACAATTTTTTTGAACTTTTCTCTCATAATTTTTCCTCCGTAATCAATGAGACTGAAATTTTTATTCCCAATTATAATTCCAAAACACCGTAAAAAAGAAAATCAAAGTCAGAATTATAGAAAGAAGAATTGGTATAATAACCATTTTTTTATTTTTACGATAAAGGGTCTTGCTAAGAAAAATGTTTGACAATACGAACGACACAATATATACAAAAAATAAAGCAACAACTACAAGACAATCAAGAAGCTGTTGAATCTCAAAACAGTTATTTTCACAACTCCAAATCATGCCTCCAAAAGCTAAATATAGTAAAGAAAAAATAAATGGTGTTACAAGGCTATCTAATAAAATCCACAAACTACTTATAATCATCTTTAAACTTTTCTTCATATTTCTTCACCTATAACTTCTAATTTATCTTTCCATATAACAGTATAGCACACTCTTATCCATCCCGCACCATGTATCCGGAGATTCCATCATGCAATTTCCCTAATGAAAATAAATACCCTCACTCACTCATTTATTTGCCTCAATTTTTGAATAATAAATCGTACCGCCAAGTATCATCGCACCACCTACAAACACAGGTATTGACGGTACTTCTCCAAACAAGAATCCGGCAAACACAGCAGCCACTACCGGTTCACAGAGCTTTGACGCTGACACAAAAGCCGGAGAAAAATATTTCAGGCACCAGCTAAATATACTGTGACCTAAAATTGTGGAAAAAACAGCAAGTAACGCTCCCACAATAACTGCACTTATCCCATAATCAAAAAGTGCATACCCTTGTATCAGACAAATCAATACCAACACAAACGCACAAGAAGAATACACTACATAGGTATAAACGGTGGTAGAGACTTGTTCACGAACGATACGTCCGAGTAGCGTATATACCGCAACCGCTATGGCAGCCAACAGTGCCAACATATCCCCAAACAAATGCACTCCACCGGAAGCCGAGTCCCCGCAGGCAATCACAACACTTCCTGCAAAGGTAATTGCAATTGCTAACATTGCCGTCCCCTTTATTTTTCCCTTCATACAGATGAAAAATCCAAGTGCCACCCAAATCACTTCCGTACAAACGATGGTAGTGGAACTTGCCACTGTTGTATGCTTCAAGGATTCAAACCACAGCACAAAATGTATTGCCAAAAACAATCCACTAATTACACTTAAAACTACACTTTTCTTCTCTAATGCAAACAGCTCCCGGCGCACCTCTTTTTTTCCAAATACCACCGGCGACATTAAAATCACCGTCCATAGCAGTCGAAACGCTGCCGTCACAGCGGATGGTGCTGTGGAATATTTTACAAAAATTGCAGACATGGAGATACCTAAAATCCCCACTACAATCATAATCATTGGATGTTTTTCTATGTAATGCTTTAAAATATTATTTTCGATTTTCAACGTACACCGCCTCTTTCAATTCCTCCGCAATCTTGCCTACACTATACGTGATAAACTCCTCCATATCTTCTGTAGTAAGACACAAAAGCTCCTGTTCCTTTATTCCCGGTAAATAATGATTGTTCAACCACCATATACTATTCTTTATATATTGCTTTTCAATCCATCCGGGCAAACAATAATCAATCTCCTTACTTGTTAATTCAGAGAACAAATCCCCCA
>JAZNBY010000076.1:0-9886 GCA_045587325.1 Lachnospiraceae bacterium
AGCAGGTGAAAATCAGCTTCTGGGAGGCACTGGATGAATCTCATTCCGTGGTACGGTTTGCTACCAGTTGGGCTACCACAAAGGAATCGGTGGAGCAGTTGGCGGAACTTCTGTAACATGGTTTCTGCACGTAGAAACCTGCTCTGGTGGCGGAACTTCTTTCTCTTTTTTTGCATAAGGTAATAAGAAGAGAAGTGCGGATGTTTGTTATGCTTGAGCTGATTGTACGTTATACGGGAGATATAAAGCGTCTTGCAAATGAAATAGGTTTTTTAGCGGAGGAACTTCTGGGCGGATATGCCATTGTGCGTATTTCCACAGAGCTTGCTCCGCTTTTGCTTTCTGCTCCGGAAATTTTGTGGACGGAAGTTCCGTCCCGGGTTTATACAGAAGTGACAGGAGGGCGACGAGAGGCCTGTGTGACTGCGTTGCAGGCACAAAATCCGGCACTGACCGGCAGGGGAGTGCTAGTGGCAATCATTGATTCCGGCATTGATTACCGGCATCCGGATTTCCGAAACGAAGACGGAAGCACAAGGATTGTAGCTTTATGGGACCAGACGGCCGGAACTCCGGGTAGGGTCATGCCGGAGCAAGGGACAGAAGGGCTGACGGAGGTACAATCAGACAACGGAATGAGTTATGGAAATGTGCCGCCGGAAGGATATCTGGATGGTGTGCTCTATACAAGAGAACGGATTGATGCAGCACTACGGGGAGAGCAGAGGGCAGAGGGCGGAAGTCTTGTACCGGAGGAGGATCTGTCCGGCCACGGAACTCATGTGGCGGGCATTGCGGCAGGCAATGGGCGGGCTTCGGGAGGACGCTACCGGGGCGTGGCTTATGAGAGTGACCTTCTGGTAGTAAAGCTGGGTGGCATCCAGAGTGACCCGTTTCCGCAGACAACCAATCTGATGGCTGCGGTGGACTTTTGTGTACGTTATGCGGCAAAGGACGGACGTCCGCTAAGCATCAATCTTTCCTTTGGAAATAATGCGGGAGCTCATGACGGACAAAGTCTTTTGGAAACCTATCTGGATACGGTAGCTTTATACGGAAGAACGTGTATCTGTATTGGGACGGGGAATAATGCAGCGTTAGGGTGGCACGCCGGAGGAGGTATTGGCACATCGGAAGTGGAACGATTATTGTCGGTGGCACCCACAGAAACCGAGTTACGGATGGGACTATGGCTCAGTTCCCTGGATGAGATGGAGTTATCTATGATATCTCCGGAGGGTACGATAAGGCGGGTGCCCTTAGGAGAGAGAAATGCGGGAACCGCAATCAAAGGATATCCTACTGCTTCCGGTATCGTGCTTCGGTTTGGGGAGTTTGTTGCGGAAGTGTTTATTGGGGAGGCAACCCCTTATCGTATGCTAAGGGAAATCGGTATAACGCTGCGACGGGAAGGTAGTGTTACGGAGGGCGGCACCTGGCGCATCCGCCTGCGTCCGATGCGGATATTGGATGGGACTTACGATATCTGGATTGTGGGGGGAGTACAAAGCAGTGCTACCCGTTTTTTGCAGGCGACACCGGAACGGACACTGACCATACCGTCTACTGCAAGACGCCCAATTGCCGTGGCGGCCTATGACGGAAGGACCGACGGGATTGCGAACTTTTCCGGAAGAGGATATCCGCGGGGAGAAACAGCATCGGATGGTGGGATTAAGCCGGATGTGGCGGCACCGGGAGTGGAAATCGTATCCTGTGCACCGGGGGGAGGATATACTACGAAAACAGGTACTTCCATGGCAACGCCCTTTGTGACCGGATGTGCGGCGCTGCTTATGCAATGGGGCATTGTAGAGGGGAATGACCCGTATTTGTACGGGGAGCGGCTAAAATCTTTCTTGATTCGTGGAGCAAAGGAGTTACCTGCCTTGCCGGAAATTCCGAATCCTTATGTGGGATGGGGGAGAATCTGCGTAGCGGATAGTTACGGTTTGTTGCGCCGGGAATAGGAGAAAAAGCGGTTTCTGCAACAAGTAACCAATTATATCCATAGAATTCTAACAAATTCCGTCAAATTTGCGTATTGCGTTCCGAGGGAATTTATATTACAATATAGGACGTGGTTTGTATGATAGTGGGATGTTATACGACGGAATAGAATCGGAGGATTGGCAAATGGGCGGATTTTTTGCAGTAGCCTCAAAAGAGGATTGTATATTTGATTTGTTTTTCGGAACCGACTACCATTCCCATCTGGGTACCAGAAGAGGTGGCATGGCAGTATACGGAGATGGCGAGTTTAATCGCGCCATTCATAATATTGAGAATTCGCCGTTTCGTACCAAGTTTGAGAAAGATGTAAATGAAATGAAGGGAAACATGGGAATCGGGTGTATTTCCGATTACGAACCGCAGCCGCTTCTGGTGCGTTCCCATCACGGTACCTATTCCATTATTACAGTTGGTAAGATCAATAATCTGGACGAATTGGTTCAGAAGATTTTCAAGTCCGGCGGTACACATTTCCTTGAGATGAGCGGTGGCGATATTAATGCTACGGAGTTGGTGGCAGCCCTCATTAATCAGCAGGAGAATCTGGTGGAGGGTATTCAGTATGCCCAGGACATGATAAAGGGCTCCATGACAATCTTAGTTATGACACCGAAGGGGATTTATGCAGCCCGTGATAAATACGGCAGAACACCGGTTGTGATCGGTAAGAAAAACGGGGCTTTTTGTGCTTCCTTTGAAAGCTTTGCCTATTTGAATTTAGGATATCAGGATTATAAAGAACTGGGACCGGGGGAGATCGTAGTTATGACTCCGGAGGCAGTGATTACCTTGGCTAATCCGGGCAGTGAGATGCGTATCTGTACCTTCCTTTGGGTATATTACGGCTATCCGTCTTCCTCTTACGAGGGCATCAGTGTAGAAAAGATGCGTTACGAGTGCGGTAAGAAGCTGGCGCAGCGTGACGATGTAACACCGGACAGTGTAGCAGGGATTCCGGATTCCGGTACACCGCATGCCATCGGATATGCCAATGCGTCCGGGATTCCGTTTTCCAGACCGTTTATTAAGTATACGCCGACCTGGCCCCGGTCTTTTATGCCGACCATTCAGAGTCAGCGTAATATGATTGCGAAGATGAAGATGCTTCCGGTACATGATTTGATTCAGGATAAGAGCCTGCTCTTAATTGATGATTCCATTGTACGCGGTACGCAGCTTGGTGAGACTACCGAGTTTTTATACCAGAGCGGTGCAAAGGAAGTTCACATCCGTACCGGATGTCCGCCGCTTATGTTCGGTTGTAAGTACCTGAATTTTTCCCGTTCCAATTCGGAGATGGATCTTATAACGAGACGTATCATTGCGGAACGTGAAGGAAAAGCAGAGGTGGATTTGGAAGAGTACATTGATCCGGAATCCGCGAAGTACAATGATATGGTAGAACAAATCAGGAAGAAACTGAATTTTACTTCCTTACGGTTCCATCGTTTGGATGACATGATTGCATCCGTAGGGATCGAACCGAGCAAGCTGTGTACCTATTGCTGGAGCGGAAGAGAATAAGATTTGTAAGGGCTGTCGCAGAAACTGTGACGGCCCTGTTTTTACGCTTAGAATAAACAATGTTGTGGCGATAATTTTATATCCCTTTTTTGCAAATCGCAACGCTCCGTCAATCTTCCTCTAAGAACGACTAGAACGCTCGGGAGCGACATCGCGCTCAGTCTTTTCTAAGAGGTGATATCGACTGCGCTAAGGACGCGACCCTTCGGGAAAAGCAAAAAGTGGATATAAAATTATCGCCACAACCGGTTCAAGTTATAAAGCGTAAAAACAGGGATGTAAATTTTTAACAATGTGACAGCCCTTTTTGGGGTGATGTGAGAATGAAAGAATGTAAAAAAAAGAAACGGGCATACTGTTTTTGATGGAAAAACGGGTTTGAGGAGAACGGAGGGATTGGCATGCCGGCGACTTATACACATTTCCGGTTTGGACAGGATGTGAAACAGCGTTTGCCGAAAAGGCTGCGCAAGCTTGTGGATGCACAGGAGGAATTATTTGATATCGGACTTTACGGACCGGATATTTTATTTTATTATCATGGGACAGTGGCGAATCCGGTGAGTCGGACCGGTTTTTTAATGCACAAACGGAATGCGTACGGATTTTTCCGCCGGAGTCTTTTGCTTGCAAAGGACGAGAGGGCTCTTTCCTATATGTTTGGGTTTATCTGTCATTTTGCTTTGGACGGACAGTGTCATGATTATATTGCAACGTATGAAAAGAAATATAGGGTGCGGCATTTGGCCATTGAGGCGGATTTGGACCGGTCTTTCATGGTGACGGATGGGTTAAATCCTTTTTCTTATCCTTTGGCGGGTCATGTACGGGCCAGTACGGAAAATGCCGAGGTGATTCAGTCCTTTTTTCCGTGGCTGTCGGTGCGGCAGATCAAAGGGACATTGCGGGATATGCTTCGCTGTCAGCATTTTTTATCGGCAAAAAATGTCTTGAAACGGGCTTCGCTACAGACGTTATTTGCTGTTACGGGGACGTATCGGGTGCTGTACGGACTGGTCATAAAAAGACGTCCCGACAAACGATGCGTAAAAAGCTGCAGGGATTTAAAACGAATCTATTGGCGGTGTGTGGACCGGGCAGCGGAGATGTTAGAGGAGTATGCCAATGCCGCCGTCGGGAAAGGAAAACTGGGGAAACGGTTTTATCGGAGTTTTGATGCGGAGAAATAGTTGCGCTTCTTAAGCGAGACGGGTATAATGGTGGAAGAAACGACGGTATGTCGGACTTCTGCCATTTTCGTTTGCCAGAAAGACAAACGGAACCGTTTGTTCCGGATGTTTTTCATAAAACGTATACTCTTAAGGGAGGAAATCAAAATGAAAAAGATTAAGGCAATCATTGTGGATTTAGACAGAACCCTGCTTCGGACGGATAAGTCTTTATCACCATACACGATATCTGTGTTAAAGGAATGTAAGGCCCGGGGAATCAAAGTGATGGCGGCTACCGCCAGACCGGAGCGGTCGATTACGGAATATGACAAGGCCATTGACTTTGATGCGGTGACGGTGATGAACGGGGCGAAAGTGATGGTAGGAGATAAGGTGATAACCTACGGAATACCGGAGGAACTTGCGGAGGAGATGCTTGCCAAAGTATGTGAGCGCAAGGGGCTTTTGTTTTCTGTGGAGACAGGGGAAATCCTTTATGCAAGAGATCACATTCCGGAGTTTGAGTATACACGACATACAGAGTTCCCGAAGCTTCCTACGGGAGAAACGGCGTACAAAATACTGGTCAGCGGCGATGGTGCGGCGGAATTTGTGAAAGAACATCTTTCCGAAGGTTTACACTGTACCGTGGCAAACGGGTATCTGGTGCAGGTTATGAGTAAGGATGCGAAGAAGAAAAACGGCGTAGAGGTTATGCTGAATGCGTTCGGATTTTCTGCGGAGGAAGCAGTGTATTTCGGAGATGATTATGACGATATGGAATCCATGCAGTTTTGCGGAACGGGCGTGGCGGTGAATAATGCTATCCCGGAGGTAAAGGCCATTGCGGACGAGATTGCGGGAAGCAATGACGAGGATGGCGTGGCGAGGTGGATGGAAACGCGCATTTTGAAAGGCTAACCAAGGAAGCCAAGCATTGATTTTTTTGTGTTGTTCCGATATAATGAAAGCATATTGGTTTAACAACGGCTAAATGGTATTTTTGACAGGAGGTAACTACATGGACCTGTTTGAATATATGCGGGCGGAGACTTCAAAAAAGGAATCTCCGTTAGCAGCAAGATTGCGACCACGAACCTTGGAGGAAGTGGTAGGACAGGAGCATATTTTGGGCGAAGGGAAGCTGCTTTCCAGAGCCATCAAGGCGGATAAGCTTGGTTCCGTGATTTTTTACGGACCGCCGGGAACGGGTAAGACGACGCTTGCACAGGTGATTGCCCATACCACCAGCTCCGAGTTCACACAGCTCAATGCTACGGTGGCAGGGAAAAAGGATATGGAAGAGGTCATCACAAAGGCAAAAGAGACCCTTGGCATGTATGGCAAGAAAACCATATTGTTTGTAGACGAGATTCATCGTTTTAATAAGAGCCAGCAGGATTATCTGCTTCCTTTTGTAGAGGACGGTACGGTGTCCTTAATCGGTGCCACCACGGAGAATCCTTACTTTGAGGTAAACGGGGCGTTGATTTCCCGGTCCGTAATTTTTGAGTTAAAGCCTCTTTCCAAGGAAAACGTAGAAAAGCTTCTCTATCGTGCCATTGAAGATACGGAGCGGGGCCTTGGAGCGTACAAGGCAGTGGCAGACCCGGAGGCAATCTCTTTCCTTGCAGACGTGGCAAACGGCGACGGACGAACGGCTCTTAACGCTATTGAGCTTGGCGTGCTCACTACAGAACGCAGTGAGGATGGGTTCATACATATTACCCGTGAGGTGGCGGCGGATTGTATCCAGAAGCGGGTACTTCGCTATGATAAGGACGGCGACAATCACTACGACAATATTTCCGCATTTATAAAGAGTATGCGAGGCTCGGATCCGGATGCGGCGGTGTATTATTTGGCTAAGATGCTGTATGCCGGAGAGGAACCGGCCTTTATCGCCAGACGTATTATGATTTGTGCGGCAGAGGATGTGTCCAATGCGGACCCGCAGGCCCTGGTTGTGGCCGTAAATGCCTCCCTGGCAGCGGAGCGGCTTGGCATGCCGGAGGCTCAGATTGTACTGGCCCAGGCAGCGGCTTATGTGGCGTGTGCTCCGAAGAGTAATTCTGCAGTGACCGCTATAGGGAAAGCCATGGACTATGTGGCAAATCATAAGACGGCGCCGGTTCCGGTGCATTTGATGGATTCCCATTACAAGGGTGCGGCAAAGTTAAACCACGGCATTGGTTATAAGTATGCCCATGCTTATCCGAACCATTATGTAGAACAGCAGTACCTTCCGGACGGAGTGGTGGGCGAGAAGTTCTACGAACCGACGGAGCAGGGGTACGAAAAGACCCAGAAGGAGTGGCTGGCATTTTTAAAGGAAAATGGGAGAGAGTCATAAACGAAGATGGGTACCCTTTAGAAAAAGGGAAGTTACGGAGAATGAAATAAAAGGAGAGTAAGATGAAAAAGAAGATTACATTTCGACAGATTGCGGCAGCTTGCGGTGTTATACTTTTACTTGGTATGTATGTGGGAAGTTTGTTGTTGGCTTTTTTTTCAAAGCCGGGTGCAAATGATTTACTGATGGCAAGCGTTTACATGACCTTTTTTATTCCGCTTTTGTTGTACTTTTTGCTGACCTTAGACAAGCTGGCAAAGAGAAACCGTCCGGAGGGTATGTCTTATTCGGAACTGCGTAAGTACAACAAGCGCATCAAGAACGGAGAAGACCCGGAGAAGATTGCAAAGGAGATCGAGGAAAAGTACGGAATCGGAGAAGAAGAGTTTGACGAGACCGAGGGCCCGGAAGATGAGAATGATAATGTGACAACGGATTCCGAAGACGCTGAGGAGACAGAAGGCTCTGAAGTGGTAAGGGAAGAGGAGTAGTAGAAACGGATGGACGGACTGATTGCAGAGGCAAATGCTCTTTTAAAAGGGCAGGAGTTTACTTATGCTGTTTGCGGCGGATTTGCCTTGGACTTGTTTCTTGGCTACGAAACCAGAATTCACGGCGATATCGATATCCTTGCCTTTTGGGAGGATAGAGAGGCGATTATCACATATATGCAGTCCAAGGGATACATCGTTTATGAAATGTTAGGCGGTGGCAAAGTGCACCGCATCACGGATATAAGGGTACAGGAAAAGTTGCGAAAGAATATTTTCTGTTGTACTGAGGAGTGTGAGTTGGTGCGGTTGTATGATACGGAAGAACCGGATGTGTACTGGATTGATTTTCAGCATACAGGGCTTTCAAAGCTCAATTATATCGAGTTTTTGTTTAACGAAAAAACAGAAGAGGAGTTCGTTTACGTCAGAGATGAAAGAGTCAGACGTGAGTTAAAGAAAGCAATATTAGAAACAGACGGTGTGCCGTATCTGGCACCGGAGCTCTGTTTGTTGTTTAAATCCACCGATATTGAACGGGAAGGATATCAGCAGGACTTTGAACTTACAATCGGGAAGTTAAATACGGAGCAGAGAACATGTTTTGAAAGTGCTATGGAACTGATGTATCCGGAAGGACATAGGTGGAGAAAGTAAGAAGAAAAGCGCATAAGGATAAGCTCTGCGTAAGTGTCCTTTGGGTATGGTATAACGGGATAAGCTCTGCGTAAGTGCCTTTCAGGCACTTACTACGCGCGCAAGCGCGCTATAGATAACAAAAAAGGAATGTCCTATTGTAAGCAAGCTTACGTCGGACATTCCTTTTTCATTATCTGCATCGTTTATTGTGTTCGCGATTAATGTGTTCGCGATTACTCTTCTTCTTCGTTTTCTTCCGGTTCATAGTCCGGATCGATTTTGATATGGACTTTATCAACGCGGTTTTTATCAACCTGAGCTACGGTATAGGTGACTCCCTTTTCTGTAAAGGTTTCACCCTCGGTTGGCAAATGGTCCAGTAAGAAAATCACATGACCGGCAATAGAATCGTAATCTTCGGAAGCAAGGGAAAGCCCTAAGACTTCGTTGATTTCTTCAAGCTTTGCGGAACCGTCCGCCAGGTACTCATTTTCGCCGATGGATTTTACAACATCTTCTTCGTCCTCGTCGTATTCGTCACGGATTTCTCCGACAATCTCTTCGATTAAATCTTCCACGGTTACAAGACCGGCGGTAGCACCGTATTCATCCAATACAATGGCTAAGGCAATGGATTCCTTTCGCATTTCCCGAAGAAGTTCGGAAGTTTTCTTATATTCATAGGTAAAATATGGCTCTCGTAAAAAGTCTTCGATGCGGAAAGCTTCTTTGTCACCGCGATAGAAGAAAATATCTTTTAAGTTTACGATACCCACTACATTGTCTCTGGTTTCATGGTAAACCGGAAGACGGGTATACATATTTTCTTCAAAGGCAGCAACCAGTTCATCGTAGGTAACGGTATCTTCCACAAAATCCATGTCGATCCGTGGTACCATAATGTCTCTGGCGAGAGAATCCCCGAAGTCTACCACATTATTGATCATTTCTCGTTCTTCGCTTTCAATGACACCTTCTTCGTGGCTGACTTCAACAATGGTAAGTAATTCATTTTCCGTTATAGCCGCTACCTTCTTGGTTGGGTCAACACGGAAAAGCCAAAGTAGTCCCTGTGAAATTTTGTTCAACAAAAAGATCACCGGAGTCAGGATTCTTGTTAAAAGAAGAAATGCCGGTGCGTACATAAGAGAAAGCTTTTCGTTGTAAATAGTTGCCAATGTTTTCGGGGTGATTTCACCGAAAATTAAAATGAAAAGGGTTAAGATACCGGTTGCAACACCCGCAGGAATGGATTGAAACTGTTCAATCACAAGCGTGGTTGTAAGGGAGGACGCCGAAAGATTGACGATATTATTGCCAATCAGAATGGCACTAAGCATCTTGGAAGGGTCCTCAATCAGTTTTGCAACGGTTTTAGCACTGCGTTTGCCTTCCTCCGCAAGACTTCGGATTCGAATCTTGTTGACGGTGGTAAGTGCGGTTTCCGCAGAAGAGAATACTGCCGAAAGCAGTAAAAGAATAATTAGCACGATTATCTGTGCTGTGGGGTCCAAAAAAATCAGCTCTTTTTTATGTATAGTGTTTTCATCATAACATGATTTGAGGAAAGTGTCAATAGTAGCGAAAAAGACCTTAATCGAGGGAGAAGGGACAAACACTATAAGAAAATAGGAATGAAGGAGAAAATCGGTGTGGTAAGAAAATTTTGCTTGACATTTTTTTTGAAATTCGGT
>JAZNBY010000077.1:0-12852 GCA_045587325.1 Lachnospiraceae bacterium
AACCGCCGGAACGGTACCGTTGCCCTGTAAGCCCATACCCAGAACTTCGGTTAAGCAGTTCATGGAGTTTGCGGTGTACATACCGGAACAGGAACCGCAGGTCGGACAAGCCTTCTCTACGAAGTAATCCAGCTCCTCCTCGCTCATCTTGCCTGCAGCGTGAACACCTACTGCCTCAAACATGCTGGACAAACTGGTCTTATCACCGTGCACATGACCCGCAAGCATCGGACCGCCGGACACAAAAATCGTCGGGATATTAAGTCTTGCCGCTGCCATAAGTAAGCCCGGTACATTCTTATCACAATTCGGAACCATAACCAGTGCGTCAAACTGATGCGCCAACGCCATAGCCTCCGTAGAATCCGCAATCAAATCTCTCGTAACAAGGGAATACTTCATGCCGATGTGACCCATAGCGATACCGTCACAGACCGCAATTGCCGGGAAGACTCGAGGAACACCGCCTGCCATTGCCACTCCAAGCTTTACTGCCTCCACAATCTTATCCAGGTTCATATGACCCGGTACAATCTCATTGTAGGAGCTGACAATACCAATTAACGGCTTATCCATTTCTTCCTTTGTCAAACCAAGTGCGTTGAACAGAGACCGATGCGGTGCCTGTGTTGCGCCCTTTTTCACTGCGTCACTCTTCATAAGTGATTCCACCTTTCTTCTAATTCGTTCTTTCTATCCCGCATTTTATGCAGGAATACCGTTGCCACTTTTGCCCAAATCAGTACAGTATTGTGCTAAAGTTACAATTACCCCTAAGTATAACAGAACCGCCTACAAAAGTCAACATTTTGTAGGCGGTATAACATAAGTTCATATTTCTAATTTCCCTAGCTGTCCTCATCCTTATAAAATGACATCGAATACACCGTTGCCATACAGTCAGAGTAATCCGTTAAAGAAGTATCACATGTCATCAATCCGATTCCGTATATCTTGGACTCCTTTTCCGGTTTAAACAACCTTTCCTCAACTCCTGCCGTCTTGATGCCGTAAAAAACTTCTATCTCGTTAAATGACTCGTCATAAAGCTTTACGGCACATCTTCCCGCTTCACTCTCCATTACGATTCCGACTTTATCATACATGCTCATATCAACCGGTTCCGGAAACGTCAGTTTCAGTTCCGCATATACTTGTTCAAATGCTAAGCTAACGGACCCGTCCTCATTATAGGTACGCTTCAGGTCGTAGTATTGTTTTTCTGCAAGGTCTGCCATGGTATATGACACCTCTTTTGCATCCTTGTCCTTCAAAAAAATATAGACGTAATGCACAATCGTCTCATAGGTAGAATAATCCATCCGTTCATCATCGGCAGCCATAAAACCGATATATTCCAATCTACCCTTGTATTTTGGCGCCAAAGAAATCGTCGGGGTTCCCACTGTTTTTCCTATCGGAATTTGCTCTACCTCATTCATTCCTTCGTCATACAAAATAACGACCATATCGCCCGCCTCATTTTGAAGTTTGAGCAACAGATCCGAACAATATGCCATGTCGATCACATCTCGTAGTGCATAAATCACTTGTCCGTTGTTTTTTTTATAATGAACTTGCAATGCTTCATCTTCCCTTACGTGATATGACGCATTATCGGCATTGACAAAATTCATTTGTCGGAACGAATATCCAGCGAAGGATTCCCCTTCTCCTTTCACTTGCTTCTGTACCAGTCGTGCCGTTGTATTCCAAAATGTTTTTTCCTGTACTTCTAACCCTGTGGAACTTACATAGATTTCCTTTAAGTTTCTGCAATTTCCGAAGGCATACTCACCCACGATTTTTACACTTTTCGGAAGCGAATAATTCTCTTCCGGATAATTTGCAGGCATCTGAAACAGAACCGTCTCTTCTTTATCATAAAGGACACCGGCACGCGAGCTATACACAATATTTTCCTCCGACACATTGATTTCCTTCATGCCATGATTTGCTCCAAATGCTCTCTGCCCGATGTAAACCACTGACGCCGGAATCGTCAACTTCGATAAATTACATCCGTAAAACGCTCCCTTTCCGATTTCAAGAAGTCCCTCCGGCAAAGAAACCTGCGTTAGGGGAACCTTCGCAAAGGCACCTTCCGCAATTCCCACTACCGGCATCTCGTTTATCTGTTGCGGTATCGTTAGAATACGGTTGTTTTTGTCCTTTCCCGCAGTCTGGGCAAATCCCATAATAATCACTTCATTATCTTCCGTTACCTGATAAGAAAACAGAATTGTTGTACCTTTCCGAACACGTTGTTTCAGGAGCCATTCCGGCTGCGGAACTATGATAGGTTGTTGTTCCGGTATTGTCGGTGTATCGGTTCCAGCCTCTCCCGGTGCTGACTGCTCTCCAAACCACTCTTCCCCATAGAAGAACGCTTTTCTCAAACTCTCATCTTCCACCGGAAGTACCAGTTCTGTTAAATTATAACAACCTTCCATAGCCCATGCATCCATGTACACTAAAGTACTCGGAAGCGTAACCTTCTCCAGTGCATCGCAATAATAAAAAGCCTTTTCTCCGATTTCCGTCAGACCATGCCCTACGGATACCTCCTTAATACTCGGACAATTCATAAATGCAAATAATTCTATGGTCGCAATTCCGTCCGGTATGGTTACTGTTTCAATCTTGTAACAACCGGAGAAACTGAAGCCTCCGATTTCCTGTACGTTGTATGGAACCTTATAGTTCTTAACATTATATGCCGGCGGCACTGCTAACAAACGTTTTCCATCCTTTGTAAACAGCACCCCGTCCGTGGACGAATAATACGGATGATCTCCATCCACCCAGATTGCACTCAGGCTGGTACACTGGGAAAAATTGTCATTAAAAAGCGTTCCGATATAAAAGGAGTCCTGCGGATTTTTGCCATTCGTCTGAATATGGATCGCTGTTATTTTTTTACAGGAATCAAAGGCTTTACGGTCCATCCCTCGAACAGTGGCCGGAATAACAAAGGCTCCGACCTGGTCCGCTGTTACCCAATACAAATAGGTAATTTCTTTGTTATATAGATTCCCGTCTGCCGATCTGTAATTCGGATTGTCCTTATGCACAATGATTTCTTCTAACGCCGATGTTTCCCAAAAAGCCTCTTCCCCAATGGTTCTGACCGTCTCGGGGATGGTAACGGAACGCAATCTCTCATGTCCGGAAAAAGCGCGGTTTGCAATCTCTTCTACCGTTTTTCCGTCAATTTTATTTGGAATCACAATCTTTACGGCAGAATTCTTTATCTTTGTACCGGTAATGACTACCTTCCCCTTATTGTTTGTTTCCCAGAGAAACATCGCCTCATCTGTCGTCGCATCTACCGTTGTAGAAGACGACTTTTCCCATTTTACACCGCTTTCTATTGCAAGACGAATCTCATCTACCTCATCTCCTGCATAGACGACGGAGGATAAATTCTCACAGGAATCAAAGGCCTGACCACCAATAAAGCTAAGAGTCTCCGGTAACACAATTTCCTGTAGCGATGAACAACCAATGAATGCGTAATATGGGATAAAAGTTACCTTGTCCGGAATTACCGCCCGTTGCAATCCGTAACACCTTCCGAAGGTGTATGCCCCAATTCCTAACAAACTATCCGGTAAAACCACCTCTCTGATTCCGGTACACTGCCAAAAAGCATAAGAACCAATGTTAGTTATACCCTCCGGTACTACAAATATAGCTTTCCCTTGCGCCCGAGGAACAAGAAGGAGTCCCTTCCCGTCTTTGGAGTACAGAGCACCCTCGCTTGTCTTATAATACAAATGTGTATCACTTACCACAAAACGTTTCAACTTAGCGCATTCACCAAAAATATTGGAAGCCAGTGAATATGCACTTCCCTTGTCAAATGCCAGATTTACTTCATCTGAAATAAAAACACTTTCCACCTGACTGTCTTCTAAAAAAGCATAATAACTAATCCACTCTATCCCATTCGGTATACGGAACTCCGTCTCCTTCGGAGATACCCAGTACAACTTCTTCTTATCCTTACTATAAAGAGCATTGTCCGACACTACAAAATAAGGGTTGTCCTCCGACACACTGATTCGACTCATGCCCATAAGCCCTGCAAAAGCCTCTTCTTCCAAAATCGATACCGTATCCGGTAACACAATCTCTTCCACTTTATTACAACCGGAAGCAAGACTCCATCCTCCGATGGCAGATACCGTTTTCCCGTATATGGACTCCGGGATTTCTAACCGTGATACCGAATCATAATAAAATGCCATCCCGGTAATCTTTACTGTCCCGTCGGATAATTCTTCCCAAACAAACTCCGTCTGGTCCGATATGGTATATGCTTTTGCCGACTTCCCATCTCCCAACAGGAAGAAGCCGCCGCAAAGAAGCAATAAAATAACATAGCTTATGTATTTTTTCAAGATTCTTCCTCCTGTCGTATCCTCATTTTACACCTTACCTTGTATAGTTGGCCATATTCCAAAATGCTTTTTCCCTGTATTCCGGCATACCTGCAGCCCTATAAATTTCGGCAACGTGGCGATTATTTCCAAAAGCATATTCATCAATCAGCATCACTTCATCCGGTAATACAAATGTAGTGACTTTATAATTTGCCGGCACCTGACACAACATCGTCATCTGCTTCGTATATAGCACCCCGTTCACAGAACAATACATCTGATTATCTTCCGACACAGTAATCTTTTTCATCCCGTAATTAGCACCAAATGCTCTGGGTGCTATATAACAAACAGATGCAGGTATACTTATTTCTGCCAAATTACACCCATAAAAAGCTCCTTTTCCTATTTCAAGAAGGCCCTCCGGCAAAGTAACCTCGGTAAGGGGAACCGTTGCAAATGCTCCTCCATCAATCCCTACTACCTGCATGCCGCTTATCTTTTGCGGAATAATAAGTCTTCGCATCTGCTTCTCTTTTTCTGCCTCTTGGGTCAATCCGGTGATAATCACTTTATTATCTGCAGTCACCTGATAAGAGAATGTAAGCGTAGTACCTTTTTGGACACGTTGTCTTATAAGATAGGCCGCCTGTGGCTCTGCAAATAAACCGATTTCCTCTTTCTTCCCTTCCGCGGACCAGGAACTTCCATCTGCAATCGCCTGCCAAATCTCATCCTCATTCCCATTGGCATTTATGGTCTCTAATGAGATACATCCGTCAAAAACCTCTATATCAATCCGGGTTATGGTAGACGGCAGGGAAATATTTTTTATCGACACACATCCGCGAAAGGCTCCTTGTCCCACACGCTCTATTCCTTCCGGAAGCACCGCTTCCTTTAGATCCGTACACCGGCAAAAGGCGTTATCCGGAATCTCTGTCAACCCTTCCGGCAATACAATTTTCTCTAAATACACACAATCCGCAAAGCAATCATTTCTTAAGTACTCTACCGTATCCGGCACAACGAAGGTAGTCTTTTCATAAGCCGGCGGAACCGTTATCAAGGTTTTCCCATCCTTAGAATACAAAACACCGTCTACGGAAGAATAATTCGGATGTTTCTCCGCCACATTAATCTCCTTCAATACGGAACAACCGTTAAAAATACAATTCAATAAATTATCCGCACTGGCGCCTCGGTCCGCATACATCTTGTCATAAGACAAATAAATAGATTCTATCTGCCTGCAGTACGCCAGTGCATTCCCGTTAATGTCCGTCACCCAAGGTTCAACCACAAACACTCCCTGATACGCACACGGCACACAGTGCAGCCTACGCAAATCCTTGGAATATACACATCCGTCAATGGATACAAAGTACGGATTATCCTCCGCTACTACGATTTCTTCCAATTCCTGCAAATTCAAAAAGGGGGTATCTTCCAATTCCCTTATCGTAGCCGGCAGTTCTATCCTTTTTAGCTTCCTACACTCCGTAAATGTATTCCATGCAATTTTAACTACATTTTTTCCATCTATTTGCGCCGGAACCGAAATTTCCGTCGCAGTACGCAGAGACGTTACTCCATAGATTTCCACATTTCCCTGCAAATCCGTTCTCCACAAATAGCCCTCTCCATCTGAAGAAACAGCCGCATTTGCCACACTACTCTTCCCAAAGAGGAACAGCCCAAAAAGAAACAGCATCATCATTTGTCTTATGTATTTTTTCAAGATTCTTCCTCCTGTCCGTGTTTCTTTTCACGTTCTTTAGCATACCATAAATCGCCATTGGAACGCAAGAAAAACAGAACGGTGATTCTCAGAAGATCACCATCCTGTCCTCTTATGTAAACACTCCCCTGTGTTACCCAAAGTCAAAACTACCGATTACATTAGTCTGCTTCATAACCACCAATGTGTATCCCACTCCTTATTTCATCATACCATTTTGTGAGAACCTGAACCCGATAGTAATCCAGCGTATCCTCCTCATCATAATCGTTAATCTCAAATTCAACATAAGCCATCACATATCTTTCATCCAACTTATTCGGATCATCTAACAAATATTCGATACCGATTTTTTCACCATTTTCATGTAACTCCCTATATTCTGTCGGAGAACCATACGCTCCTAAGACCTCTCCGATTTTTGACTCAAAGAACTGAATCCCGTTTGGAAGACGTATATCTGCCCAGGTCATATTAGGTACATTTTCCCTAGGGTAAAAATCATTTCCTATCTCAATACCACATATCTCTCCTTCTCCCAAAAGGGCATATCCCGGCTCTTGTTTCATGGAAAATGTCACAAGATATGCGCCATCCTTTTCCCATACCACTTCTACCCCTTGGTCACTATCCGGAATTCCTGTATTAAACTCCACTTTTTCCGAATATATATCGAACCCCGGGTCCCAACCTCTGGCAACCAGTTCTCCTGCAGTTAACGGAAGCTGATAGTTCTCTCCGTTTATGGAGATAGCAAATGAATACAGTGCATCCGTGGACATAGGAAGATCATTAGCTGGCTTATCTAAGTTACAAATCTCGAACTCACACAATACGTCGTTTTCCAAATACAATGTAGCATATCTGTTCTTGCCGGCTTCATAGGTCAGCACTTCAAAAGAGTCTTCCGTTCCGACTTTCGTCGGTGTACCATAAGCAGCCATAATATCCGCCTTGGTCGCCGTCATCACTTTAATGTTTTCCGGAAGTCTTACATCCATGATTCCCCACTCAGGGTCAATCAACTCAAAATAATCCTTGTTATAGCGAAGACCTACTGCCACACAATACAACGCCATCTGAGGCTTAGACGTGTCATTATATACTAAAACCGATTCATCATAATCCTCTCCCAAAATCATCACTTCTCCTGGTTGTACAATATCCTCTGCAAACTCCTCGCAAATCCAATCGCGCTCTTCCGTATCCAATAATTCCGTATACCAGCACGGGAATTGGTAGGTCTCTCCTTCTTCCGTCACTTGAAAGGAGAACAAAGGATTTTCTTGCACAGCAGTAGAACCATCCCCGGAGGATTGTCCCGGAGTATCCTGCTTGTTATTAGAACTATCTGTTTTATCGCTTGTAGAGGAACTGCTCGGCTTCTTCGTCGGTTCCTTTAAATAATCCTCCAAACTCGTGCTATCTCCGCCGCACGCCAGCATACCCACGCAACTAAACAATGCAAGAGCTGTAACTAATGTTTTTCTCATAATGTTTTCTCCTCCTTATATCTTTACGGAATCTCTTCCTGTAAATTCATTGCTCACTCCAGCACTTTTTCCTTATTTCGATACAGCAATTCATTGGTCTGCTGAAAGGTAAATTTCTTTTCTATGGAAAACATCAAAAATGCATCCCGGCTGTTTCTCACATACAAACCGGAATACCCTGCCAGGTGAAGCAAATCCTGGGTTTCTTCTACCGTAAGTGGGAAGCCTATCGCAACCTGAATCAGTTTGTCTCTGCTGGCTTTCTTCTTACCGTTAAAAATCTGGTACGGATAATTGCCGGTAAATCCGCCCCGCTTTGCGATGTCACACTTTTCCAGATTGTAATCAATCAAAAGCTGATTCAGATACTCCGCTACATTAAGCAACCGGAATTCCTCTTCATTTTCACTGATAAACCGTTCCACATCCTCGGAACGTCGCAGTTCCGTCTGCAATACATCCGTATTCTTCTTGATTTTTCCATGAACTTTCTTGTGTGTACTTTCTTCCATTCTTCACCTCGTTTCCCATTGTCATCCCAATGGTAATGCATTCCTGTTTCCCACAATTCTATTATAAAGCACAAAAACAAAAAACAATTACACTGCAAGTGTAATAATTGCAAGTGTAACTGTTTCTGTTCGTTTTCTTATTCTCTTCTATTATTCCAACATTTTCTTGCCATTGTCATACAACAATTCATTTACCTGTTGTATGGAGTACTGTTTCTCTATGGCAAACATAAGGAATGCGTCTCTACTGTTTCTGATATAGAGCTCGGAGTGTCCGCCAAGCTTTAGCAAATACTGGGTTTCTTCCAGGGTCAGCGGAAATCCCAGTGCAATCTGTATCAATTTATCCCTACTGGCACTTTTTACCCCATTAAAAATCTGATACGCATAGTTGCCTACGAAGTCTCCTCGCTTTGCCACGTCGCATTTTTCCAAATTATACTGAATCAGTAGCTCATACAGATATTCCGACACACTTTTCAGTTGTAATTCTTCCTGATTCTCCGAAACAAACTGTTCCGGACTACTGGAATGCTTTAGCTCCGACATCAGTACCTTCGTATCTTTCTTATTTAATTCTTTGTCGTTTCCCGCTGCAGCCATACCCGTTCTCCTCTTCCGTCATCAAATTCTATATAAAGTACAATCTCCTCTTCTTTTCCATACTGTGAGAAAAACCACTCTCCAAAGGAAGCCGTTCTTCCTTCATTTTCCAAGGTATACATGTTATCCCATACAATAAATATCGACTCTGAAAACGGATCATCTTCCTCTACCAGTTCACAGGTATATACCTTTTGTATCTTACAATCTTCCCACGGCTGTACATTCACTTTTACCGGTAATGTAGCCTCACTCCAGGTCAGTGTATCATCCGCTAAAATAACACCTTCTATGTACTCGTCCTCCGGGTTCTGTCCTTCCGGTACATCTGTAATATCCGTTCCCGGCGTGATCGTTTCCACCCCCGGTGTTATGTCTCCGCTCTGCACCGTCTCTTTTGCCGGATTGTCGTCTTTTACCAACTGTTTTACCATAAACCAGCCGCCCAAAAACAGACAGCCTGCACATAACAAAAGTACGCTTCCCAGTACCATCTGTCGCACCAGTACAGGATACTTGGACAAGGTGACACATCTTTGTAAGTCTTTCCTTAACGAAAGAACATTTTTGTAACGATTTACCGGGTCAAAGCTGGTACAGCAGTCTACGATTTTCTTCCATTCCTTGGAAAAACGACACTTCTCGCTAAAGTTAATCTCACTGAACACAACTCCCATGGAATAAATATCGCTTCTAAGGTCGGTCTGAGCAAACCCGAATTGCTCCGGTGCCGCATATTCCACCGTCCCTAACAATCTGGTATCACTGGTGTTTTTTTCTCCCTTATACTGTCTGGAGGCATCAAAGTCAATAATCTTTAACAATCCTTTTTCGTCTATCAGAATATTTGACGGCTTGATATCACGATGAATCACCGGAGGGTTACAACTATGCAACGCCTCCATGGCCTCACACAACTGCAGCATTATCTGTACCGTTTCTGCATCATTCAATCTGTATTCCGCAAGATACTCATCTAACGGAAGACCTCCCACATACTCTTCCACCACAATCAAGCAATCATCTCGTTCTTCTATGGAATAAATCTGTGGAATGTGCGAGTTTCTTATGCCACCGATGACACGATAGATTTCCGAATTTGCACCAAATAAGTGCTTTACAACTACCGGCTTTTCATACTCATCCAGAGCAGCAAAGTACACTTCCGCTTTTTCGGTTTTTTTCATTGTTTGTATTATTTTGTAATTCAAATGCTCCGAATTCATATACTCTTCCTCACTCTGCCGGATAATGATTCCCCTTCATTTTCTCAACAGTTCAATTCTATCATATCGCACGCCAATTTGAAACAAATATTTGCTTTTTTTCTATATTTTACACTCCGAGAACAAAAATTATGTCAACTTCATTTCAACTCTCTGTACAAGTTTCTCCGCAACCTTCTTGTGGGTAGTTTCTGTAGGATGCCAATCCGCTACATAACCATCCTCCGGAAGCTGGTCTGTAAGCCCCACAAAGGCAATCCTTCCCAACAGATTATTCTCCCTTTCATATCGCTTTATCGCCTCTTCCACTGCAGTACAAAGTGCTTCTCCCATTACTCCCAGCGTACATAGGATGGATGCCTTTGGATTACACTCCGTTATCATCGTTAAAAACGTCGCATAACCGGTGATAAACTCTTCTCTCCGGTCCTCTTTATCAAGTACATAGCTCATATCGTTTGTGCCCAGATTTACTACCACCATATCCGGCTGACGCATGGAAAACTCCCAGAAAAAATCCTGGGGCTTATATTTTCCCAGATAGGTACCATAGGAAAAACCAACCTTCTCATAATAGTCCGGCACCAACTGATGTCCCATCTTCTCTCCTGTAGCGGAATAGCCCGAAACAATGCCGTACCCGCTAAAGGACACCATACTATAATCTGCTTGAAGTTGTTCTGCCACCTTATAGGCATATGCTCTGGTCACATCCTCCGTACCGGTAGCAAAGTGGTGATCTCTGTCCTCATCATCCACCCCGTAGCCACAGGTAATGGAATCTCCCACAAACTCGATTAACTTATCTCTGCACTCTGTCGGCGCAATCGTACCGTCCGTCTCAATCTTTGCAATTCCACAGGTAGACATAGCGGACTCAGACAACTTGATTACCCGGACAAGATGATTTATAGTACTATCCTCTTCAAAGGCCGTAACCGTAACCTCCTTCTTATCAAGTAACGTGTCCACGACTCTTACACCATCCACATACACTGCAACACGGGCCCTGTTCTCCACCGGTCCACTCCAGGTATCATCCGCAACAAATGTAATCTTTGCCCATGTACCGGTTGTCTGAAACTCTACTCCCGTCCCAGACAATGCCATCCAAAGGGTATCTTCTATAGGCATTACACGCCCAATCAAACGTACCTTATCCAAATTCATATGCTCTACCTCCGTTCCTTTCCTATTCTACCATATTATCCTCTCTATTGGAAGCAAAAACAGGGTGCACTTTCCCGGTGCGGCGGCATCGGGCGTGGCGAGTTTTTGACCCCAAAAGAAACATTTTAAATAGTGACTATCGAAATATCTCTTTTTTGAATTTGCCCGAAGGGCCGCGTTTTTAGCTGAGTCGAAATCACCTCCTAGCGGTTCTAAGTCTCGAGGTCGCTCCCGAGAGACGTTTAGAACCGGTTGGAGGAAGTTTGACGAAGCGTTGCGATGTGAAAAAAAGGATATTCCGATAGCCACTATTGTATAAAATGTTTCCATGGGGCAAAAACGGGGCGCCGCACCGTCTGTGCGACACCCCGTTTGTAATTCTTATGCAATATCATCCATCTGTGCGGTATACAAACGATAATAATATCCTTTCTTTGCCATAAGTTCATCATGGCTGCCACACTCTACGATGCCACCCTGGTCTACATACATAATCTTGTCACAGTTCTTAATGGTAGACAATCTGTGAGCAATGATAAAGGAAGTTCTGCCTACAAGCATTGCATTTAAGCCCTGCTGAAGTGCTTTCTCCGTCTGTACGTCGATACTTGACGTAGCCTCGTCAAGCACCAGGATAGCCGGATTGGAAAGTAAGGTTCTCGCAAAGGAAATGAGCTGCTTCTGTCCCTGGGAAAGAAGGGAACCTCTCTCCTTCACCTCTGTCTTGTATCCATCCTGGAATCTGGAAATAAAATCGTCAGCACAAACCGTCTTACTTGCTTTTCTGATTTCTTCTTCCGTGGCATCCAGTTTACCGTAACGAATGTTATCCTCAATGGTTCCGGAGAAGATGAAGCTGTCCTGCAACATGATACCCATCTGGGAACGAAGGGAATGTAAAGTCACATCCGCAATATCCTGTCCGTCAATGAGGACGCGCCCCTGATTTACATTATAGAATCTGGAAATCAGGTTTACGATGGTACTCTTACCGGCACCGGTCGGTCCTACTAAAGCCACACTCTCGCCTGCCTTTACGGTAAAGGACACATTCTTTAATACATCCTTGCCTTCTTCGTATGCGAAGGTCACATTTTCAAAGGTTACATCTCCCTTGATATCCGGCATTTCTGTTGCATTTTCAGCATCGTCTACCGTGATTGGCTCATCCAATGTTTCAAAGATACGCTCCAAGTAAGCGATATTATTAATAAAGTTATTGAAAATATTACCAAGGTTCATAATCGGCTGCCAGAACCGGGATGCATAGGAGGTAACCGCAACGATAACACCGAGGCTCACCACTCCGGCTCCCATGAATAACAGGCCCACGATAAACACCGCTGCTCTTACCCATACGGAAATATTATCAATACCCGGCCATACTAAGTTACTGTACATAACTGCCTTAAACCAGGTGGTTCTGCATCGGTCGGAAAGTTCTGCAAAGGTCTCCGCATTCTCCTCTTCTCTTGCAAACATCTGGGTAATTCTGGCACCCACAATATTCTCCTGCAAGTAAGCATTTAAGTTGGAGTTCTTATTGGATACCTGCTGCCATGCCTTTCTCTGCTTGTTCTTAATCCAGAACATGAAAATCGCAAGAATCGGCACGCCGGCCATAACTACCAACGAAAGCTTTACATTCACACAGAACATAAAGATAACGATGAAAATCAGGTTCATGATTTCAAGTACCACGTTAATCAAACCGTTGGA
>JAZNBY010000078.1:0-12769 GCA_045587325.1 Lachnospiraceae bacterium
ATACACGCGTGTGCACAATTCATTCGAAATCCCCCACCATTCCTTATCAAAATACATGGCCAGGCCTTCTATCATTGCACACGAATACGCATATGACCATTGATAGGAAATGGCATGGGTATCCTCGTGGGCTCCTACACATTTTACCGTCTCGTTATATACTGCGTAGATGGTCGGATTCGGCTCAAAAAATGTTACACCATTGGTTTCGTATTCGAATCCGCTGATACGCATAACCTCTTCTCTCGTATCACAAAGCCAATATATGATTTTTACCTTCGGTATGAATTCCAGCTTGTCCGTTATCTCTTTAAAACAGCCTTCCTGCAGTTCGATTACCTGCTGTATTTCTTTTTCTGCCAGAGAATCCGCCTTGTAATGAAAAATGTAATGTTCGGTTTCTTTTTCTTTCCATGTTACTTCCAAAATCTTTTCCTCCTACTTCAAATCCCCGAAAAAGCAGGCATCCCCGAAGGAAAAGAACCGATACCGCTCCTTCACCGCTTCCTCATACACCTTCAGCACATTTTCCCTGCCGGCCAGTGCAGACACCAGCATAAGAAGCGTGGACTCCGGCAGATGAAAATTGGTAATCAGGCAATCAAGCATCTTGAACTTGTACCCCGGGTAAATAAAAATACTGGTATCGCCGCTGCCCGCCTGTAAGATACCGTTTTCATCCGTAGCGGACTCTACGGTACGGCAGCTGGTGGTACCGACACAGATCACTCTGCCACCCTCCCGTTTGGTGCGGTTTATCTTCTCTGCTTCCTCCGGAAGTACCTGATAGGCTTCCGTATGCATCTGATGATTCAAAATATTGTCTTCCTTTACCGGGCGGAAGGTGCCAAGACCTACATGCAGTGTAACATTTGCGATGGTCACTCCCATTTCCTCGATTTCCTTTAGTAATTCCGGTGTAAAGTGAAGTCCTGCCGTCGGCGCCGCTGCAGAACCGTCATACTTTGCATATACTGTCTGGTAGCGATTTTTGTCTTGTAACTTATGGGTAATATACGGCGGAAGCGGCATCTGGCCCAGCGCATCCAGTATTTCTTCAAAAATACCTTCGTAGGAAAATTGCACCAGACGATTCCCATCCGGAAGCACATCCACCACCGTTCCTATAAGCTTCCCGTCTCCGAAGGAAATCTTCGTGCCGGTCTTCGCTTTCTTCCCCGGCTTTACAAGCGTCTCCCATGTATCGTTTTCCTTACGCTTTAAGAGCAGTACCTCAATCTGTGCTCCCTCTGCTCCCGGTGCAAACCCCGGTTTTATATTGGAATAATCAATGATACGCTCGCCGATTAAACGAGCCGGAATCACCCTGGTATTGTTTAACACCAAACAGTCCCCCGGACGCAAATACTCCGTAATATTCCGGAAAATCCGATGTTCATATGCACCTGTATTCTTATCTACTGCCAAAAGTCTGGAAGAGGACCGGTCGGAAAGAGGGTCCTGGGCAATCAATTCTTCCGGCAATTCAAAATAATAGTCACTTTTTAATAACGCTTCCATCTGCTTGTCCTTTCTGTCAGGAAAAGAATCCCTTTCCCCGACCTTCTCCTCTAGTGTACCACATTCTAAAAGCAGCTTCAATCCCACTTTTTATTCTTACGCATATTTTCAAATATTTACGAAATCCCCACACATTCTTAAGACGTTTCCCTGCGACGGGAAACGCCTATGCATCCCGTCGCAGTGCCCTCGGAAACTTATTCCTCTTCTTCCATGTCTTCCTGGTCTCTCTTTACCGGAATCTGCAATTTCATCCCCGGATATAACATAATTCCGTTCAAATTGTTGTACTTCAAAAAATCCTCCAATTCGATGCCGAACCGGTTCAAAATATCCAGTATTGTCTCATTGTCCTTGATAATATAGGACAACAAATAGAACGGATTGCAGTTCGGGCATTTCGGTATACAGATCTGGTCCCCAATCTGTAAATTGTAAATATCGATATACGGATTCGCTCTCAAAATCCGTGCAAGAGGTACCTTAAATCTGGTACTTAAGGAATAAAGCGTATCCCCTTTCTTAATCGTGTAAATGATGCCGTTACAAGTATCAAAGGTTGCCATAGGACGCTCCCGAAACTTTCTTTCACCTATAAAATATGCATTTTCTCCCTCGCAGGTACAAAGATTATTGTTTTTTATTATTTCATTTTACTTTTTTTCTTGCAACCTGGCGATTAGTGTCGTATAATAAATAAGTATGCATTTTTCAGAATGCTTTTTTGTGATGCACTTTTTACATTTGTAAATTCGCTTTTATTATACATATCAGAAAGGATTTTACTATGGCTGAGAAAAAAAATTTTTATTCTCTTGGTATTGATATCGGTTCTACTACCGTAAAGATTGCAATCCTAGACCCGTCCGGTCTGGTTGTATTCTCTGATTACACAAGACATTATGCTGACATTCAGGGCACTCTGGCTTCTTTACTTGAAAAGGCAAAGGAGTCTTTGGGTGAGCTTACCCTGCATCCTGTCATTACAGGTTCCGGCGGACTTACCATTGCAAAGCATCTGGTGGTTCCGTTTGTACAGGAAGTGGTAGCGGTTGCTACTTCCCTTGGCGATTATGCTCCGCAGACAGATGTTGCCATTGAACTGGGCGGTGAAGATGCAAAAATCATTTATTTCACCGGCGGTGTGGAGCAGCGTATGAACGGCATTTGTGCCGGCGGTACCGGTTCCTTCATCGACCAGATGGCATCCTTACTCAAAACCGATGCAGCAGGTCTCAACGAATATGCAAAAAGCTATCAGGCTCTTTATCCGATTGCCGCACGATGCGGTGTATTCGCAAAGTCCGATATCCAGCCGTTAATCAACGAAGGTGCTACCAAGCAGGATTTAGCTGCTTCCATTTTCCAGGCGGTTGTGAATCAGACCATCAGCGGTCTTGCCTGCGGTAAGCCGATTCGCGGAAACGTGGCATTCCTTGGCGGTCCTCTTCACTTCTTAACCGAACTGAAGGCTGCCTTTATCCGCACCTTGAATCTGACACCGGCCCAAGTCATTGCACCGGAGCATTCCCATCTGTTTGCGGCCATCGGTTCTGCCATGAACGCGAAGGAAGAGGTGTCCGTTTCTCTTTCCGAAATGACCGACCGACTGCGCACCGGCATCCAAATGGAATTTGAAGTCACCCGTATGGAACCATTGTTCTCGGACGAGGAAAGCTATCAGAAATTCCTTGCCCGTCACGATGCCCATACCGTAAAGAAAGCAGATCTTGCTTCCTACCGCGGCAAATGCTTCCTCGGAATCGATGCAGGCTCTACCACCACGAAGGCTGCTGTGGTAGGCGAAGACGGAACTCTTTTATATTCCTTCTATAGCAACAACAACGGAAGCCCGTTAAAGACTACCATCAAGGCAGTAAAGGAGATTTATTCCCTTCTTCCGGAAGGCGCCACCATCGTACGCTCCTGCTCCACCGGTTATGGTGAAGCTTTGATTAAAGCCGCCCTCATGTTAGACGAAGGCGAAGTAGAAACAGTTGCCCATTACCATGCGGCCGCCTTCTTTGCCCCGGATGTGGATTGTATCCTTGACATCGGTGGTCAGGACATGAAATGCATCAAGATAAAAAACGCCTCCGTAGACAGCGTACAGTTAAACGAAGCATGCTCCTCCGGTTGCGGTTCCTTTATTGAAACCTTTGCAAAGTCCTTGAACTACGAAGTGGCTGACTTTGCAAAAATCGCATTATTTGCTGAAAACCCGATTGACCTCGGTACCCGTTGTACCGTTTTCATGAATTCCAAAGTAAAGCAGGCGCAGAAGGAAGGTGCTACCGTTGCGGATATTTCCGCCGGCCTTGCATATTCCGTTATTAAAAATGCGCTGTATAAGGTAATCAAGATTTCCGACCCGAAGGATCTGGGCAAAAAGGTAGTTGTACAGGGCGGAACCTTCTACAACAATGCAGTGTTGCGCAGTTTTGAGAAGATTTCCGGCTGTGAAGCGGTTCGTCCGGATATTGCAGGTATCATGGGAGCCTTCGGCGCCGCTCTCCTTGCAAGAGAACATTATACCGGTCAGGAAACCACCCTGCTTTCCTCTGCTGCACTGAATGACTTGAAATTCGAAACTACCATGACACGTTGTAAGGGATGTACCAACAGTTGTCTTCTTACCATCAACCGGTTCTCCGGCGACCGTCGTTTCATTTCCGGTAACCGTTGTGAGAAGGGTCTCGGGAAAGAAAAGAGCAACGCAGACATTCCGAACCTGTTTGCCTATAAGTTAAAGCGTTACTTTGACTATGCCGCTCTGTCCGAAACTCAGGCGAAGCGCGGCACCGTAGGCATTCCGCGTGTACTGAATCTATATGAAAACTATCCGTTCTGGCATACGTTCTTTACGGAACTGGGATACCGTGTGGTACTCTCCCCGCTTTCCAGCCGTAAGATTTACGAAATGGGCATCGAATCCATTCCGAGTGAGTCCGAATGTTACCCGGCAAAGCTTGCCCACGGTCACATTTCCTGGCTGTTGAAGGAAGGTGTGAAGTTTATCTTCTATCCGTGTATTCCGTTTGAGCGTAAGGAATTCCCGGATGCGGGCAACCACTACAACTGTCCGATTGTTACTTCCTACGGTGAGAATATTAAGAACAACGTGGAAGAATTACGAGACCCGTCCATTGATTTCATCAATCCGTTCCTTTCTCTGGAATCAAAGGAAATCACGACAAACTGTCTTGTGGATATTATGAAAGACCGCGGTATTTCCGCAAAAGAAATCACCGCCGCGGCACACAAGGCCTGGGACGAGCTTTCTGCTGCCCGCCTTGATATGCAGCGTGCCGGCGAAAAGGCATTGGAATACATAGAGAAAACCGGAAAGCTGGGTGTGGTTTTAGCCGGTCGTCCGTATCATATCGACCCGGAAATCAACCATGGTATTCCGGAACTGATTACCTCCTACGACGTGGCTGTATTTACAGAAGACTCCATCTCCCACTTAGGTAAGGTGGATCGCCCGACCCTGGTAGTGGACCAGTGGATGTACCATTCCCGTCTCTATGCCGCAGCCTCTTATGTACGTACCAGAAATGATCTGGAGCTTATCCAGTTAAATTCCTTTGGATGCGGTCTGGATGCAGTTACCACCGACCAGGTAAGCGATATCTTAACCGAGTCCGGTAAGATTTATACTGTACTGAAAATCGACGAAGTAAACAACTTAGGTGCTGCCCGGATCCGGATCCGCTCCCTTCTTTCCGCAGTAGCGGACCGGAAGCGCAAGGGCATCCTTCCTCATACCGCCGATACCGCACATCATCGTGTTGTATTTTCAAAGGCAATGAAGGAAGAATATACCCTTTTGGCACCGCAGATGTCTCCGATTCACTTCCGTATCCTGCAGCCGGCACTCCGTGCCCGGGGCTACAATGTGGTGGTACTGGATAATGACGGAAGAGGTGCAGTGGATGTAGGCCTGAAATACGTAAATAACGATGCATGCTACCCTTCCCTTATGGTAATCGGACAGATTATGGAAGCACTGTTATCCGGTAAATATGATTTAAACAAGGTAGCGGTCATGATTACCCAGACCGGTGGCGGTTGCCGTGCCACCAACTACATCGGATTTATCCGCCGTGCCTTAAAGAAGGCCGGCATGGAGCATATTCCGGTGGTTTCCATCAGTGCCAACGGCATTGAAAAGAACCCGGGACTTACCTATAACATGAAAATGCTTCACGGCATTTTGCAATCCGTCATCTACGGTGACGTATTTATGCGGGTACTTTACCGTATGCGCCCGTACGAGAAGGAAGCCGGTTCTGCCAATGCCTTATACGAAAAGTGGAACGCTATTTGCTGCGAATCTGTGAAAAAGCCGAAAATGTCCACCTTCCGTAAAAACTTGAAGGGAATCATCCGTGAATTTGATAATCTCCCGATTGATGAGACCTTAAAGAAGCCGCGTGTGGGTGTTGTGGGAGAAATTTTGGTTAAATTCCATCCTGCCGCAAATAACTACCTTGTAGATTTGCTGGAAGCAGAAGGTGCAGAAGCTGTTGTTCCTGACCTGTTAGACTTTTTGCATTACTCCATGTACAATGCAAACTTTAAGGCAGACCATTTGGGAAAACCGAAGAAAAACAAAACCATCAACAATCTGCTCTACTCTTTCCTTGAGCATTATCGTAAGACTGCAAGAAAAGAACTGCTTGCCAGCAAGCACTTTGATGCACCGGCACGGATTACTACCCTGGCTTCCTATGCCAAGGATATCGTTTCCACCGGTAACCAGACCGGTGAAGGCTGGTTCCTTACCGCCGAGATGATTGAACTCATTCACTCCGGTGTACCGAACATTGTCTGTACCCAGCCGTTTGCCTGCCTGCCGAACCACGTGGTAGGTAAAGGTGTTATCAAGGAGCTCCGCAGAAAATTCCCGGAAAGCAACATCGTAGCCGTGGACTATGACCCGGGTGCTTCGGAAGTTAACCAGCTCAACCGAATCAAGTTGATGCTTGCTACAGCTGCAAAGCAAATGAAATAATTCAAACCATATATGCCTCCCGTTTTTGTACCGAAACTCCATCCGAAGTTCCATCCAAACCGGGAGGCATTTTTGCTCTGTTATTTTCACAAACAAGCATTTATTCTGATAAGGAGGTTTTGTCATGCCGTATTTTATCTCTTTTTTAGAGGGCATTATCACGTTTATTTCCCCCTGTCTTCTGCCTATGATACCGATTTATCTGACTTATTTTGCCGGCAGCGGGGAACGTACCACAAAGAAAACCATAACCGGTGCCCTCGGCTTTGTCACCGGATTTACCATGATATTTGTATCCATGGGAGCTCTGGCAGGCACCATCGGCAGCTTTTTCACAGAGCATCAGACAATTGTCAATATCGTCTGCGGACTGATTGTTGTTTTCTTCGGATTGAACTTTATGGGTGTATTCAAACTGACACTGTTCAAAGGAATGAAAAAAGATATTTCCACCGATCACATGAGTTTCTTTTCCGCAGTACTGTTCGGCATTGTTTTTTCCCTGGGATGGACACCATGTGTGGGAGCTTTCCTTGGCTCTGCTCTCCTGCTTGCTTCTCAGGAAGGCCAGGCACTGCAGGGAATTCTGATGCTTTTGTGTTACTCCATGGGATTGGGCATTCCGTTTTTGTTGTCCGCCCTGTTAATTGACAGCTTAAAAGGTGCCTTTGCCTTTATCAAAAAGCATTACACCATTATAAACTTCATCAGCGGGTGCCTTCTTGTAATCGTGGGCATCCTGATGGCCACCGGAACCTTGGAACGTATTCTTTTTTAAGGAGATTGTATGGAAAAGAAAAAGACTTTGATTATCGTATCCGTGCTACTGGTTGTACTTATCGGAGGTGCTTCCCTCTTGTACGCAAAACTGGGAGACAAACTGAAACCGGACAATTTACTGATACAAAATGATACCGGCAACACAAACGACCGTTCCGAGACTGTCACACCGGGAACAACCGACGGAACTCCTTCCGATAACACTGATGGAACTTCCGGAGCTGAGAACACAGCCGGAGAAAACTCATTTTCTGCTGCTCCTGACTTTACCGTTTATGACCGGACCGGCAATCCGGTCCGCTTATCTGACTTTTTCGGAAAGCCTGTGGTGGTCAACTTCTGGGCAAGCTGGTGCGGTCCATGTAAAAGCGAAATGCCTGATTTTGAAGAAATCTATCAGGAATATAAAGACGAAGTTCACTTCCTTATGGTAAACCTTACGGATGGTAATCAGGAAACCATGGTCAGTGCTACTACGTTTTTAGATAACAGCGGCTATACCTTCCCGGTGTATTACGACAAGGACAGCGATGCTGCCTACACCTATCAGGTATATGCCATCCCTGCCACCTATTTTATCAACGCCAAAGGGGAACTCGTCGCCCGGGGCACCAGTGCACTGGATGCAGAGACGATAAAAAGAGGAATCGGGATGATTTTGGAGTAAATAACAACGCAGACTATCTCCAATTTTCTACTAGACCGTAATACTCGATCGTCTCTGCAAAAGAGCAACACCTGTCGAAAGAGACTATATTTTAATATCAGTCCCTTTTCAACAGGTGTTCTTTTTTTTCGGATTCCTATTATTCCTCTACAACCATCTCCAAACCAAGCTCCTTCACCTTAGTTAAATCAACCCACATTGCGGGACGAACGGAGACCTCTTCAGTATCTACCCATTGTCCTTCCATCATTATGTCTCCAAACCTACCGACACATGCAGCCTTTTCTGAACTTTCTCCCGGACTGCGGAGCCACCAATCATAATAATCAGTCGTGTTTAAATAATGTTGATGCGGCACTAAATCATATTGCGGAAGCTCCACATCCGGCACAATTTGCGTTCTTCTTTCTGAATCGGAAGAGAAATACTTTTGTGCCTCCTCTATGCTTAGAAGAAACAAATAATCTGTTGTATCCTCGCCGCCATCGGTTCCGTACATCGGATTATCGGCTGTTTGAACCACTGTTTCACTGATACACGATAATTCATCTTGTTGAAACATTAAATACAACAGTTCCTGATTTAAATATTCCCTTATTGTACTGTTTTTCCATGTAAATCCATTACCTTTTTGTTCCAAATATTCCTCATTGCTGACAAAAAAAAGAATATTAACACTCTGCAATGATAATAATAAAATTTTTCCCTCCCTTTGTTCCAATACAAGCCACTTTAAAGGATTATTCTCATCGTAAACACCATATATGTTGTTATGATGACAATAGTCTCCAAAAACCACGACATCCCCAACCTTTACTTCGTTATCCGTTCCTAACAATGTATATGGCTCCGGTCCTGGTGTTGGAGACACTAAGAGTGCTTTTCTCTCTTCTTCTCTTTGCTCCTTCTCCATGAAATAAATATCTTTTTCTGACATTGTTGGTTGCTGTTCAATAGTCAATTCAGGTTCATCTATTGGACAATTAGTCTGTGTTGGAGACATCGGAATAGGTGTCGGTTCTGCATCACTGGCATTACATCCACACATACAAGCAACAATAATACTTACGATCAAAAAATAGCTTCTTCGCATATTATTCCTCCTGAATATATCCTAACTTAACTAATGGTATTTGTGTCTACAATTTTTCCGTCCATAATCTCAAATACATTCCACCTTGTTCCCTTTTCATTCATAGGAACATTGTATGATTTTATCAATCTTTCTCCATTATAAATTTCAATTCCCGAGGTGCGAGAACCGTGATATAAGTAATTCTCCATATTATACCCTCTCTTATATTTTATCCACTTATATAGATTGACATACGTATCATTACGTGTTATAGTATAAATATAACTACGAAAGGAGAACCGCATTATATGCCACTTACACCAAAGAAAATGATTTCTCTCTTACAGAAAAATCATTTTATCATCGTTAGTCAAAACGGTTCTCACGTAAAATTATGTAATCAAGAAACCGGCGTTCAAGTCATCGTTCCCCTTCACTGCAAGGATTTAAAGAAAGGTCTGGAACACGCAATCTTACGTCAAGCAGGCTTAAAATAACACATCATATAAGGAGGTACACATGAACACTCTCTTCTACTTTGCATTATTTCACACTGTCCCGGAAGGCGGCTTCTGGGTATCCTTCCCGGATTTTCCTGAGTGTTTCACTCAAGGCGAAACCTTAGAAGAAACCTACGCAATGGCTGTGGATGCCTTAGGACTTTGTGTTTCGGAACACACTTCAAACACTCTGCCGAAGCCTTCTCTTCCATCCGACATCACCGTACCGGAGGGTGCTACCCTTGCACTCGTCTCCCTTGACTTAGCGGCTTACCGCCGCAAGCACAATACAAAGGCGGTTAAAAAGACCTTAAGCATTCCGGAGTGGTTAAACGAAGAAGCTCTAGCCTTGGGTCTCAATTTTTCACAAATTTTACAGGAAGCTCTTCTTCAGAAAATCACACGGAAGTAAAAATCAACCGAGCAATCATCTGTGTGTCCCGGTTGATTATCGTATTCTTTCGCACTTATATGTCTTCAATCTGCCAGTCAATCGGTTCCAAACCGTTTTCTTCCAAAAAGGCATTTGCCTGGGAGAAATGCTTACATCCAAAAAAGCCTCTGTGAGCAGAAAGGGGACTCGGATGAGGTGCCGTAAACACCTTGTGCTTCGGGTTATCTAACATACTCATCTTACTCTGAGCCGGACGTCCCCACAGAAGGTAGGCAATCGGTCTGTCCTCTGCATTTACCGCCCGGATAATGGCATCGGTAAACTGCTCCCAGCCCTTTCCCTGATGGGAGTTGGCCTGATGGGCACGGACGGTCAGTACTGTGTTCAATAACAATACACCCTGCTCTGCCCATTTTACAAGATATCCGTTGTTTGGAATCTTGCACCCTAAGTCACTTTGCAGTTCCTTATAAATATTCACCAATGACGGCGGAATGTCCACATCAGGGCGCACAGAAAAACAAAGTCCGTGGGCTTGTCCCACATTGTGATACGGATCCTGTCCGATAATCACTACTTTCACCTTAGAAAGCGGAGTCAAATGCAGTGCCGAAAAAATCTCATCTGACGGCGGATATACCGCCACTTTGGAATATTCTTCTTTTACAAACTTATAAAGATCTGCATAATAAGGCTTTTTAAACTCGGCATTCATTGCCGGCAACCAGTCATTGTCAATTGCAGCCATGACACTCCTCCTAGCGGAATTTCTTTATCATCTGCACAAACTCTGCATTATTCTTCGTACTCTGGAAGGTACGCATAATATTCTCAATGGACTCCTCTGCCTTAGCCCCGTTAAACAACCGACGCATTAGAGACGTTGCCTCCTGTTCCTCCGGACTCAGCAACAAATCATCACGTCTCGTGCTGGAGCGCGGCAAATCAATAGCCGGGAATACTCTACGCTCGGAAAGGTTACGGTCAAGCTGAAGCTCCATGTTACCGGTTCCCTTAAATTCCTCAAATACCACATCATCCATACGGCTACCGGTATCCACCAGCGCCGTAGCAAGAATGGTCAAGCTACCGCCTTCACGCATATTTCTTGCCGCACCGAAAAACTTCTTCGGCATATGAAGAGCTGCCGGATCAAGACCGCCGGATAAAGTACGTCCGCTCGGCGCCACCGTTAAGTTGTATGCCCGGGCCAGACGGGTAATACTGTCAAGCAAAATCACCACATCCTGCTTCTGCTCCACCAAACGCTTCGCACGCTCGATTACCATTTCGGATACACGCTTATGATTCTCCGGAAGTTCATCAAAAGTGGAATAGATTACCTCTACCTTATCGCCCTCGATGGACTCCTTAATGTCGGTTACTTCCTCCGGACGCTCGTCAATCAACAAAATAATCATATTCATGTCCGGATGATTCTTCGTAATCGCCTTCGCAATCTGCTTTAAAAGCGTCGTCTTACCGGTCTTCGGCTGGGATACAATCATACCGCGCTGTCCCTTACCAATCGGAGAAATCAAATCCACCATACGCATGGAAAGGCTGCATCCCGGTGTCTCCAGATGAATTCTCTCATTCGGGAAAATCGGTGTCAGATCTTCAAAACGTTTCCGTCTAATAATCACTTCCAACGGCAATCCGTTTACATTCTTAATATATAAAAGTGCACTAAACTTCTCACTCTGGGTACGAACCTTCGTATTTCCGCAAATAATATCACCGGTCTTTAATCCATACTTCCGAATCTGCGCCGGGGAGACATACACATCGTTCTCTCCCGGAAGATAATTGTCACATCGGATGAAACCAAAGTTTTCCGGCATTACTTCTAAAATACCCACTCTGGTTTCACCGCTGTCCAGACGTTTAATATCTTCTGCGGATGCTTTCTCCGGATCAAAACGCTGTTGGGTGGTTTCTGTGCTTTGCGGCCGGGATTCTGCCGGTCTCTCCTGCATCTGCGGGCGCGGTGCTGCAGGTCTCTCCTGCACCTGCGGACGCGGTGCTGCCGGTCGCTCCTGCATCTGCGGACGCGGTGCTGTCGGTCGCTCCTGCATCTGCGGACGTGGCGTTCCCGGACGTTCCTGACTCTGCGGACGCGGTGCCGCAGGTCTCTCCTGCATCTGCGGGCGCGGTGCTACCGGACGTTCCGGTCTTTTCTCTGCCTGTGCCGGTTCTCTACCCGTTTTCTCCGGTTCTTTTCCCATGCTTTCTTTCTGTGCCTTCAGGCGATCTGCTGCACCCAACAATTCTACCAACTCCTGTTTTTTCATAGCAGAAACACCTTTTATCCCTCGTGCTTTCGCTTCGTCCTTCAACTGGTTAATCGTCATCTCTAAATAGTTTTCCATAGACCCTCCTTGCAACGTTCACCTTAAAACATGTAACATCGTTTCTATTCCGATTACTCACATCTGATTATTCATAACAAACTCTAAAAAATGGGGAATTATTACAGAACTGTATTGAAAACAACTACGCTATAGCGTTTCTTTTCTTCCATAGTTTAGCATACCACATATAAAAAAGCAAGTAAATTTCCTTTTTCACAAACAAAAAATCCAAGGGATCTAAAACCCTTGGATTTATGCGCTTTTAAATAAATTACTCAGCTACGATGATTTCCTTCTTGTTGTAAGAACCACAAGCCTTACATACTCTGTGCGGCATCATAAGCGCGCCACACTTGCTGCACTTAACAAGATTCGGAGCAGTCATCTTCCAGTTTGCTCTACGACTGTCTCTTCTTGCCTTGGAATGCTTATTCTTCGGACAAATTGCTCCCATGATTACA
>JAZNBY010000079.1:0-3869 GCA_045587325.1 Lachnospiraceae bacterium
TACTCTTCCTCAGAGTACTCCTTAATGTTCACACCATCGATTAAGATTTCACCCTCGGTCACGTCATACAAACGGCAAAGAAGCTTGATAAATGTGGTCTTTCCGGCACCGTTTAAGCCGACCACCGACAAATGTTCCCCGGAGGTAATCTTTAAATTAATGTCCTTCAACACATACTGCTCGGAGCGCGGATACTTGAAGCTTACGTGAGAAAACTCAATCACATGCTTCTCACCGGTTACCGCCTTGTCGCCCTTCTCCAGCGCCACCGGGTAATCCAGAAGCTTTAAGAACTGGTTTGCATACACGCAACGCTTTGCAATATCCTGACAACCTCTTACCACACCGATCATCCCCTGATACAGCTCCGACGCAGAAGTTACACACATTGAGAAATCACCCACCGTGATCTTCTTTAGCAACGCCAACAAACCGATGTAAAAATAGCTAATACCGTCTCTTGCCGCATTCACGATGTCCATGCCCCATGCATTCGTCCTTTGTCTTCCGGTCATATTTTTCCAAACATCAGCCAGTTTCTTACATTCCGTATCCGCCTTCTGTAACATCATTTCCGCACTATCGTACAGACGAATTTCCTTTCCGTAGGTAAAATCCGCCAGCTGAAACAAGAAGTAGCCGAAGATACGATTAATTCCAGCCAAGTCTTTGTAGCTTTCAATTTCGATTTTATTGTTTCTCGCATTAAACATGCTGATTAATAACAGACCGATAATCTGTACCGGCAGCAGAAGCGGACAGGTCACAAGGATAATCGTACTGACACCGAGAAGCACAGCAATGTTTCCTACCAAATCGTACACACTGTTTAACACTCCTACAACTCCGCCACTGTACCAGCTGATGCCTTCCTTGGCACGATTGAGCTGGTCCAGCGCCTCCGGGTCCTCCGTATGCTCGAAATCCATCTGCATGGTATGCTCTGCCAGACGTACTTCAAAGTATTCGTTAAACCACTCCTCCAGCACACTGCGCCACTGGTTTGCCACATTGCTCATAATATTAGCCAAAAGGTTACTTCCGCAAATCAACGCCACATACAATATTACATTCCGCAAATGATTCTCTGCCGGCGCTCCGCCTAAAATCAACATCAATTCATCAATCAAAAACTTCGGCAGAATCACAATCTGTGCCTTTTGAATCAGACGTGCCACAAATAGAATACCGTATACTACAAACAGAGACGGACGCTCCTTCCATGCCACTGACATCATAAACTTCAGAGTTCTCTTAATTGCACGGCTGTCTTCCTTTGCCGTCAACTTCTGTTCCTTAGTTTTCCCCATATGCAGCCACCTCCCCTTCTGCGTTCTCCGCTTCTTCTACATAATACTGTGCCTGAATCCGGAACATCTCCGCATAAGCACCGTTTTTCTCCATCAACTCAGCATGGGTACCGTACTCTACCATTTCTCCGTCCGCAAACATCGCTACATTGCTGCAGAACTGAGTAGAACTTAAACGATGACTGATATACACCGCCGTCTTTCCACCGATGAGCTTATCAAAATCCTCGTAAAGCTTTGCCTCTGCCAGAGCATCCAGTGCCGCCGTCGGCTCATCCAGCACCACCACCGGCGCATCCTTATACAGTGCTCTTGCCAACGCCAGCTTCTGCTTTTCGCCGCCGGACAAATCCACACCGTCATCATACACAATCTTTAACATCTCCGTCTTGGTACCCTTCGGCAAAGAAGCAATTTTCTCAGTCAGTCCCGCTGCCTCTAAGCACGCCTTTGCTTTCGCTCCATCGGTACGCTCCGGCTCCTTCATGGAAACATTCTCATCCATTGGGAAGGCAAACAGCTCTACCTGCTGAAATACCGGTGCAAAGGCTTCATAATAACTTTCCTTATCGTACTCTCTGACATCTACGCCGTTCAATAAAATCCGTCCCTCCGTAGGCTCGTACAACCGAAGCAACAGCTTAATCATGGTGGACTTTCCGGCACCGTTTAAACCAACCACCGCCAAACGTTCTCCCGCCGCAAGGGTCAGATTCAGGTTCTTAAGGGCATAACGCTCTGCCTTCGGGTATTTGAACGAAACGTTATCGAATACAAATTCATAGACATCCGTCTCCGGAAGATTCTTTCCGTCCTTTTTCGTATCTCCACCGTCAAAATCAAGAAAACTTCGGAAATCGTCCACCTCACGGTTTCTCGCAAGAATACCCGCCGCACCGTTTAACAGGCCGGAAACATATTCAAAGAAGGTTCCCGCCGATGCCAGATACAGCGTAAAGTTACCGATGGTCGTCTCACCCCGGATCATGGATCGCACCAGCCATGCATATACCAAAACCTGAGACAGGCACCAAAACACATTAGCGGATACACTGGTCCAGAACCAGAAGGTTGCGTTTACCTTCTGTGCCTCATAACGGGTTTTATTAAGCTCCTCATACTTCTCCTTCAACCATCCGCGCAAACCGAACATGCGGATATCCTTTGCCGCATCAAAGTTCGTGGTTACATGCTGCATATAGCCCCGCTTTCTCCACCAAGTAGCCAGCGGGTCCCACACACGCATTTTCGTAATCTTGTTGGTTCGGTTTACAATAAGGAAGTTCGCCACCGCAATCACCAACATCAAAACCACAATCCAGAGGTTCATGGTACTTAAAATACCGATACCGAACAGCACCGTAGTGAAAGACTCCAAAAAGCGGGTGCACTCACGCATCATACCTTCGACACCGGCGCTATTACCACCCACCGCATTCTGTGCCTTCTGGTAGCAGTCCATCACATCCGGATTTTCCAGATGCTCGAAATCAATCTTCATGGCCTTCCGGTTCATTTTAAGCATAATATAGAACCGGGCTCCGATATAGCGCCAATCCACGCCATAGTGATAATATGTAGTAGCCATGGTAAGAATGAGCTGGAAAATCGTCATTGCTACCATGAGCCAAAACAGATTCTCCCGATTGCCTTCTCCCATAATCAAATCCAAAATCAGTTTCGGTAAGAAGGTCCAGAAATACCGCATCAGCGGCTCACAAATGGCACCCATTATGATAAACAGCAGAAGCTTCTTATCGTATCCAATCATGTGTTTAAATACGAATCCCGCATTTTTTAACACGCCGTATTCTCTATGGAGTGGGTTCTTCTTTTCTTCGCTTTGTTCTTTTTGTTTTTTCTTTTCCCGTTTCATCGTATCTTATCCCCTCTCTATTTTTTCACCGGCTTCTGTAAAAAGTCCAGTTGGTCTCTCTCAAACCATGCCCTCTGTCTTCCTCCGATGCACGGCGAAAAGCTTCCCGGCGGATGCAACATGGTATCCGCTGCCGCAAGCAGTAACAGCACCGATGTAGAAGTCAGCTTATTCACAATGTATACGTTTTCCTTTTTATCATACTCATTTAATACGCTGGCCTGCTGTACCACCTGATTTCCCAAGTTCTTTCCTGCCATCTTTATCAGATATTCCATGGCCTCCTTTGCCACCTCTTCGGATACACCGATTCTTTTTGCAATCGTTGCCACCGATACTCCCTCCGCATTATCCAGAGTCAGCATATAGAACAACACCTTAAGATTTTCCTTCTTTCCGAGGAATGTAAACAAGGTTTCCAGCTCATCCGTCACTTTAAAGTAAGATGCAAATCCCTCTTCCGGCTCCTTCATCATTGCAAAAAACTCCAGACTTTTATTTAACCGGAAATAATTAAAGCCGGCATTATCGATAATGGACGCACTCACCACATGGTCACCTTCACTTCGATGTCTTTCGTAGTAGTTTCCGTTTTCCGGCCAGCACCCGATAATCGTGGCCCATATGTAACGCATCGTCTGTTCAAAATGCTCATAATGCTCAAACTTCTCATTTACACTGAT
>JAZNBY010000080.1:0-10183 GCA_045587325.1 Lachnospiraceae bacterium
AACACCTCTTGAAAAATATCCTCCGCGGTATCGTAATCCTTCACATAACTGTAGGCCATACGAAGTACGTCATTGCCATAAGTACGCATCAAATATTCCAGATTATATTTTTCTTTTATTTCTCCGGCGGGCAGCGACCGAATTTCCGGATCTGCTTTTCTGTTCATACGTTACCCCCTATCAGAAAGACGATACAAAAATATCTATGGTTCCATTTATTTTCATTTTTCTTAGTTTTTCGCAAATTCCGCCAATTTCAGTCCTTCGTTTCGTTCCAGCACCGTACGGATACTCCATTCATGGGTAAACAGCAGAAGCGGTCTGTCCTTCAAATCCTTTACCTTCTTTGCATCGGTGGTAATGTTTAACTTCGCTACATCCACCCCTGCATTATCAATCCAGCGGATATATTCATACGGCAACGGATCCATACGGATTTCCACGCCGTATTCGGATTCCAGACGGAACTTCAGCACGTCAAACTGCAGTACACCTACTACACCCACGATGATTTCTTCCATACCGGTATTAAATTCCTGGAAAATCTGGATGGCACCTTCCTGGGCAATCTGGGAAACACCCTTGATAAACTGCTTCCGCTTCATGGTGTCCACCTGACGAATTTTTGCAAAATGCTCCGGTGCAAAGGTCGGAATTCCTTCATATTCGATATGTTCGGACGGAGCACATACCGTATCTCCGATGGAGAAAATGCCTGGGTCGAATACACCGATAATATCTCCGGCATAGGCTTCTTCCACGATTTTTCTGTCCTGAGCCATCATCTGCTGCGGCTGGGACAAACGAATTTTTTTCCCACCCTGTACGTGGTTCACTTCCATGCCCGCCTCGAATTTTCCGGAGCAGATTCGCATAAATGCAATACGGTCTCTGTGAGCCTTGTTCATATTGGCCTGAATCTTGAATACAAATGCCGAAAAATCATGGTCTAACGGCGCAATCACTCCCTCCTTTGCACTACGCGGAAGCGGAGAGGTGGTCATAGAAAGGAAGTGGGAAAGGAAGGTTTCCACACCGAAATTGGTAAGTGCGGAACCGAAAAAAACCGGTGTCAGTTCGCCCGCACTGACTTTTTCCAAATCAAACTCACTGCTGGCTCCGTCAAGTAACTCAATCTCATCCACCAGGGTCTGATGATTCTCTCTGCCGATAATCTCATCCAGATTCGGATCTCCCAACTTTGCTTCTATCTTCTCTACTTCGTTTTGTCCGTTGTTCGCCGCAAAGAAACGGGTAATGGTCTCCGTATCTCTCTGATACACACCCTTAAAGTTCTTACCGGAACCGATCGGCCAGTTCATCGGACAGGTACGGATTCCCAGTACATTCTCAATTTCATCTAATAATTCAAAGGTATCTCTTGCCTCACGGTCCAGCTTGTTTACAAAGGTAAAAATCGGAATATGACGCATCACGCATACCTTAAACAACTTAATGGTCTGGGCCTCAACACCCTTGGATGCATCGATGACCATGACAGCAGAGTCTGCAGCCATCAATGTACGATAGGTATCCTCGGAGAAGTCCTGATGTCCCGGCGTATCCAGAATATTAATGCAATATCCGTCATAATTGAACTGCATGACCGAAGAGGTTACGGAAATACCTCTTTGCTTTTCAATCTCCATCCAGTCGGATACCGCATGTCTGGCTGTCTTCTTTGCTTTTACGGAACCCGCAAGGTTGATGGCACCTCCGTACAACAGCAATTTTTCCGTTAGAGTGGTTTTTCCTGCATCCGGGTGGGAAATGATGGCAAAGGTACGTCTTTTATTTATTTCATCATTATACTTCATGGCAGCCTCCTGCTTTTTGTGTTCTCTGTCTTTCTTTTTTGGTTACATTTTCTTTATTATTTACATGCCTGATTTCTTATCTTGTCTTATTTCAGGGCACACAACAACATTTTATTTTACATGATTTTTCCATGATATGCAAGGGGGCTTTCGAAAACTCTTTGTAGCTACAATCCGACGAGTTTTTACCAAAAAGTTCCCACAAAAAACTGTCGCACAGGTGAAAGGAATAACATTCACAAATGCGACAGCATAACTACTTACAAGCATCTCCAATTATACTAATAAATTTAAGTGCACTCTCATAACTGACGGAATCATATAGAAAAAGATTCGTAGAACAATTCTCAGAAATAGCAATATCTACATTCCCGCTCTCCGTAGGCTTTTCGTTTACCACAAACATGTAATTCCTCGCCTTAAACGGCGTATGTTTTTTGGTCAAACAAGTTGTTGCGATTCCCGATAACATCCTAAAATCATAGAGACAGTTCTCCAAAGATCCCCGACTCTTTTTCCAGTCAAAATAGACATCCGTAGGACATTCCACATAATAAATATTATGTACCGGATTACTTTGAAACGATACCGCAATGCGTGTTACAGAACCACAAACCGCCGCAACAAAACAGGTATGAGAAGATACCAACCTGTCAGAATATGTTTTATCCAAATATTCCTTCCAGTTTTCTGCATTTAATCCCTCAAAAAGTTTTTGAACCCCTTGGTGTTTCCTCTTTAGAATTTGCCCTAGTTCCGGATAAGATATTTTCCGGAAACTGATCCACTTACCGCTACCTTCATATCCACCATCAAAGCCAAACGTAAGAACAAACGGTACTCCGTCCTCTACATTCATTGCCACAACACTGCTATAAGTATTGTTATCGTATTCATAGGTAAATAACTTATGAAAATGTAACTGATGCGCCGGTAAAATCTTTTTCCGGAACAGACCACTTGCATTTTGAAACGTATCAATAAAGTACTCATCGCCTGTCTCACGCAATGAATATGTATATTTACCATCTTGTGTCACTTCTTTTACCTTCTCACACCACATACTTTGAGGCGAACAACTAGGTGTTGCAATTATCGCATCACAACATTCCGGGCAGTATACCGCCCCTAGAAACAACTTGGCTCCGCTTTCAATTTCTCTCTTGCATCTTGCACATATATATTCCATTGTTTCGCCCCTTTCATCTGATACAATGATACAATCATTTTACCCTATATGGCCCCCCATGTCAAATTGTATATAAACCTCTTCTCTTTCTATCATCCTCGTCTCTTTCCTTGTCTTTTTCCCCTGACTATGCTAGTATAAAAACATAGGAACTTTGATTTATTTCCCAGAACGGAGGCTTTCATGAAACGAATTTTACTTTTTCAACCGAGCGTGGAAACCCTGCACTTTTTCTCCGACCGTCTGGCAGAGGAATACATAAAAATGGGCTACGACGTGCGTCTTGTCCGCATTCATGAACCCTTTTTCGGCGCGGAACAACTGATTGATTATATCGTTCCTCACGAAACGGTAATGATTACCTTTAATTATCACGGCATCCAGCGGGAAGCCATTTTCCACACTCCGGAGGGCGAACTTCTCTGGGATAAATACAACGTTTCCTGCATTAACATCATTGTGGACCATCCGTTCTATTATTATGAAGAGTTGAAATACTTACCGAAACGGTATCTGCAGATTTGTATCGACGAAGACCATACGGATTATATGAGACAATTTTATCCGGAAATTCGTGTCGGCGAAACCATGCCGTTGGCAGGCTGCAATTATCGTGCCTCCTTTGGTGGCGGTGCACCGCTCTCTTTGAAAGACGATGTGATTGACCCGGCCACATGGATTCCGAATCTGACAGGAAACATCATTCCACAGCTTCCTGTCGCAGAACGTTCTACAGACATAGTCTTTACCGGTTGTTACACCGATCCGGACTTTTTTCTTCCGTACATGAAGCGGAATGGTGCGGAATATGAAGCCTTTTATCATGGGATTCTGGATGATTTGCTGGCAGACCCGGACCAGTGTATTCACACGGTCTATCTGCGACATTTGAACCGAGAATTACCAGAGCTCACAAAGGAAGAATTAAAAAATGTCATGAACAAAATGATTTTTCTTGACTTATGGATTCGATTTACGTTCCGCAGGAACGCTATCCGCAGCTTACTGGATGCGGACATCCCGGTGCACTGCATCGGTGCCGGTTGGGACAAGCTTCCCACAAAAAACAAAAGCCGGCTCACCCATACGGAGTATTCCGATACAAAGGTATGCTTAAAAGCCCTTTCGGAAGCCAAAATCTCCCTGAATGTAATGCCGTGGTTTAAGCGGGGTGCCCACGACCGCATCTACAGTTCCATGTTAAACGGTGCGGTCTGTGTAACGGATTCCAGTGAATATCTTCTCCGACACTTCACGGATAAGGATACCCTTTGCTATTACTCCTTAAAGGAACTCCACCGGCTTCCGGGGATTGTGACCGGCCTTTTGGCGCACCCGGATACCATGGAGGACATCGCGTCCCGTGCATATACCTATGCCAAAGATAATCTTGCCTGGAAGCAATTCGCAAAAGAACTGGAACCGTATTTTACTATCGTCTGAGTAAAAGGGGCTGTCGCATCTTTCGGAATGCGCAGCGGCATCGGGCGTGGCGAACTCTTGTGATTGGTATGACAATGCAGAATAAAATAGTCGGAATAGGTATAGTTTATTTTTGATTTCCCGAAGGGGCGCGTCCTTAGCGCAGTCGAAATCACCTCTTAGAAAAGACTGGGCGCGAGGTCGCTCCCGAGCGGCCTAGTCGTTCTTAGAGGAAGTTTGACGGAGCGTTGCGCTTTAAAAAATGAACTATACCTATTCCGACTATTTTTTAGCAGTTTCTCCAATCACAAGAGTGGGGCTGCGCATTCCCTATGCGACAGCCCCTTACACACTTCTTACTTTCCGAGTTTTGCGGAAATCTCACCGATGACACGGCGAATCTCCTCTTCTTCCAACGGCTTTGTTAAGAACTCTTCCGCACCGGCCTTTACCGCCTGCATCAGATTGTTCTTCTGACCTGCCGCCGTAATCATAACTACCTTTGCATTTTCATCTTCATGCTTAATCAAAAGCAAAGACTCCAACCCGTTCATAACCGGCATGGTAATATCCATGGTTACAATATCCGGACGCAGTTCCTTGAACTTCAAGAATCCTTCTTCTCCGTTTACCGCTTCTCCGATTACTTCCAGTCCCATTCTGGTCAATACATCCGTCAAAATCTTTCTTGATGTCTTGGAATCATCTACTATTAAAACCTTAATCGCCATTTTGCTACCTCCAGCCTTTCTTATTCGTAACAACAAAGTTTACCGTTGTATTGCATACACCGAACGGAATTACAAGAATATCATTGCCGGAAACCGAACCACTCTCGCCAAGCATCGGCGGCATCAGTTCCAATGTAATACCCTTGTTACTTTGTGCTGTCGCAAACAAGCCGCTGATGCAGTTCAGCAATTCACCCACTGCATCCTGTACGTCTTCGTCTACTATCGTATATTCTTCCTTTGCAAACTTAGAAGCCAGACTGCAGAGTCCGCCGTTTTCATCCGCAAAGCATACTTTCCAGTCCGCACCGCCGATCAATTTCTGGGATACCGGCTTCTCCAACTCTGCCACATTGCAAATCTTACCACTAAGCGGATATGCATGACGATCAATACAGCGCACAATCGTCTTTAATGCCACGGCAACAATCTCCTGATATTCTTCCGCGCCCTGTGGCAGGAACAACGGGATAATTTTATCGATATCACCACTCTTAATTGCTTCCAGTTCCGTATTGGTAAAACCATTCTCTACCTGGTAACTTCTTAAAACAAGTTGAATCTTGTCCATGGTAACAATTCCTTCATCCACCAGTGTCTGGGCAAAGGTAAGAAACTCATTTCCCTGCATCTTTAACAGGCTTGTCACCTGAGATTCCGTAAGATAACCCTTCTCCACTGCTATATCACCGAACCGCTTGTCCATTACCTGTTGCAGACGATTCACTGCCTCTGCCTGATCAAAAGTCAGCATACCTTCCGACACGGCAATGAGGCCCAGCTTCACTCTGATTTTTTCCTGCTCGGAAATCACATGCAACAGCTGTTCCTGTGTCATAAACCCTTCTTCTACCAAATAATTACCCAACAAATAACTTATCATTAGAATCCCCCTTTACATTGTGTATCGGATACTATATCACTTTCCATTATACACCTGATCTGAACTTATTTCCACATAAAAAGAATGATATTTTAAAAAATACTACGTTTTTCATCCTCTCTCTTGCACTTTTACACCAAAAAAGGTATACTTTTTGTAAAAAGCATTGGTATTATACCGGAAAGGACTATAACATGGCTACCATAAAACCATTTTACTGTATACGTCCTGCAAAGGAAGTTGCGCATCGGGTTGCAGCTCTTCCTTATGATGTATACAACCGCAGCGAGGCAAAAGTTGTTGCCGCAAAGGACGAATTATCTTTCTTAAATATTGACCGGGCAGAAACCCAGTTCCCGGATGATGTGGACACTTACGCCGACTGCGTATATGCAAAAGCCGCAGAGCTTTTAAACAACCGCATCAATGACGGAACCTTCGTAACGGATTCCACCAGAAACTACTATATTTACGAACTCACCATGGAAGGCCGTACCCAGACCGGTATCGTAGCTTGTGCCTCCATTGACGATTATGTTGGAAATGTAATCAAAAAGCACGAGAACACCCGCGCAGACAAGGAAGAAGACCGCATCCGTCACGTAGATACCTGTAATGCACAGACCGGTCCGATTTTCCTTGCTTATCGCAGAAACGAAACCATCTACTCCGTAGTGGCAGAAACAAAAAAACAGGAGCCGCTTTATGATTTCACTTCTGATGATGGTATCACCCATCGTGTGTTTGTTATTTCCGACCCTGCTGCTGTAACGGCTGTATGCGATGCCTTTGCATCCATTGACAGCATCTACATTGCAGATGGTCATCATCGCGCCGCATCCGCCGTTAAGGTTGGTTTAAAGCGTCGTAACGAGAATCCGGGCTATGACGGCACAGAAGAATTCAATTTCTTCCTTTCCGTACTGTTCCCGGAAGACGAACTTAAGATTCTTCCGTACAATCGTGTTGTAAAGGATTTAAACGGTTACTCCAAGGAAGACCTCCTTGCCCGTATTGCACAGGATTTCTCCGTAGAAGAACTGGGAACTACTCCGTTCCAGCCGGTAAAGAAGGGCACCTTCGGTATGTATCTGGATTCCACATGGTATTGCCTTACCGCAAAAGATTCCCTGCAAAGTATTACCGACCCGGTTGCATCCCTGGATGTTTCCCTTTTGCAGGATTATCTTTTGGCACCGGTGCTTGGCATCGGCGATCCGAGAACGGATAAGCGCATCGATTTCATCGGTGGTATCCGCGGCCTTTCCGAGTTGGAACGCCGCGTCGCATCCGACATGACCATCGCATTTTCCATGTATCCGACCTCCATTCTGGAGCTGTTTGCCGTATCCGATGCAGGACTTCTGATGCCTCCGAAGTCCACCTGGTTTGAGCCGAAGCTTCGCAGCGGATTATTTATCCATAAATTATCTTAAGCAAACCAATGACACTTATTTTCAATAATCAACGAAAAACGGGACTTGCAATTGCAAGCCCCGTTTTCTTGGTTATATGTTATTTGGTATGCTTAGTTGTAAACGTTAGACCAAATCTTATTATCTACGTTTGCGTTCTTTCCCTTGTACTGGAAAAGCTCACTCATGGTTACGAACTGATAACCCTGATTCTTAAGATTCTCGATAATGGTCGGAAGCGCATTAACGGTATTGGTATTGCCCTGGAAATCATGAAGCAAAATAATCTGACCGTCCTGTACGCCACTAATTACAGAGTTTGCAATCTGGCTGGAAGAGCTGCTGCCATCCCAATCGTTGTGCATAGTTCCCTGAACAAATGCCATGTCAATTGCGCTGTACATGGTATTGTTTACAGAGATATACGGCGGACGGAAGAACTTTGCCGTCTGGCCGGTATACTGCTTAATCAGGTTGTTGGTCTGATTAATCTCGTTCTGGATAGAGCCCCAATCCATGTTGGTCATATCGCTATGAGTGTAGGAATGGTTTGCAAGCTCATGACCGGATGCGTTCTGTCTTTCAAGGATAGAACGGGTATTACCGTTAATGTTCTGACCGATTAAGAAGAACGTAGCCTTTACACCATATCTGTCAAGAATATCCAAAACCTGAGAGGTCGTGGAAGACGGGCCATCATCGAAGGTCAATGCAACCATCTTGCCATTCGGATTAATAGAACTACCGCCATTGCCGGAATTTCCGCTGTTGCCACTATTACCTGCATTGCTTCCGTTATTGGTACTAACAGATCCTGCCGGACTGATGGACAAGCTGTCAATGTAAGCATCCCACTGGCCGTCATCTGCGGTTACCACAAGCTTTACAGTCTGATTGCCAGTTCCGTGAGATACATTGGAAATGGTATACTCTGCAATGTTTGCATCACCGAAGTAGAAGGTTCCCTTAGTCTGGTTTCCGATCACAAGATCTACTCTTGCCATGTTACTACCATTAGATGCACCTCTTAAGGTGAAGTCATGGGTACCTTCAGCAAAATACTGGGTATAGGAAACTGCATCATTGTTTGCGTACAAAGCAACACCGTTGAACGGAGAGCTTACATTGCCGGTATACTGACCGGACTTGGTCATATTCTCACACTGGGTAACTGTAGCGGAAGAACCGGTGTTGCCGCCCTGGTTACCGGAGTTATTACCACCCTGGTTACCGGAGTTGTTGCCACCCTGGTTGCCGGAGTTGTTGCCACCCTGGTTGCCGCCCTGGTTGCCACCGTTGTTTCCGCCGGAAGCTGCGCCGCCACTGATGGTTAACTTATCAATATATGCATCCCAGCTACCGTCATCCGCGGTTACCTTTAACTCAACCTTCTTGTTACCGGTTCCGGTAGATACGTTCTCGATGGTGAACTCTGCGATATTTGCATCGCCATAGTAGAAAGTACCCTTATTCTGGCCGTCAATCAAAAGATCAACGCGTGCCATATTGTTACCGTTGGAAGCACCTCTTAAAGTGAAGTTGCTGGTTCCGCTGGTGAAGTTCTGAGTATAAGATACTGCGTCATTATTTGCGTAAAGTGCAACACCGTTGAACGGAGAGCTTACATTTCCGGTATACTGACCGGACTTGGTCATGTTCTCACATTCCATGGTTGCGCCGGTATTCGTAGCGCCGCCGGAAGTATTGCCACCGCCGTTGTTGCCCCCGCCGGTATTTCCGCCGCCGTTGTTGCCACCGCCGGTATTTCCGCCGGAGGAACTGCCGCCTGCAGATACTCCGCTACCGCCGATGATAAGGGCATCTGCATATAAATCCCAGCTACCGGTATCTGCGGTCATTCTTAATTCAACCTTCTGGTTACCGGTTCCGGTAGATACGTTCTTAATGGTATATTCTGCAGTGTTTGCATCGCCGTAGTAGAAAGTACCCTTCTTCTGACCGCCGATATATAAATCAACTTCTGCCAACTCATTTCCGTTGGAGGCTCCTCTTAAGGAGAAGTCATGTGTTCCGGAAGAGAAGTTCACAGTCGTAGAAACCGCATCATCGTTTCCGTAAAGTGCAACACCGTTAAACGGATTGTTGATATTTCCGGTATACTGACCGGACTTGGTCATGCTTTCACACTCAATTACAGTACCCTGATTGGTGCCCGGTGCACTGCTTGCACCGTCATTGGAGGAGCTACCGCCGTTCCCGCCGGAAGAACTTCCGCCGCTGCTGACATTACCGCCTACAGAAATGTCAAACTTATATACATCTGCCCAACCACTGCTCTGATAGCCTTCTACGGTAAGTGCCGCCTCATACATGAGACCCATCTTCATGCCCATGCGCTCCCAAGCCTTAAAGTGCTCGGTTACGGAGATGGTACCGCTGGTACGCTTGTTCTGACGTACACTCCAATACTGCTGGAAGGTAGTGTTACCATCGATGGATGGCTGATTGACACGAGTGGTCTCGTATACATCATAAACACCACCGTCTACGGTAATGGTTCCCTTAGAGGTTGCTCCCGGCGGACGCCAGGTTCCCCAGCTGTCTACAATATAGTACTCAACCAACGGATTTCTACACCATCCGTATACACAGAGGTAAGAATTACCGTTCGGCTGGTAGTCTACACCATAGTTTACCGTAATGTTACCAAGTTGGGAGTAAGTCTTCGTACAATCCCACTTTACACCTTTACGGAATAAAGCGTT
>JAZNBY010000081.1:0-2336 GCA_045587325.1 Lachnospiraceae bacterium
TTATATTTGATTCCTGCTTCCGTGGAAGCTGCACTAAATCCCTTCGCTGCGGTAACGCCGCCGTCAATCTTCTTCATACTTTTCATCCTTTCTTCTCATTCATAATCCAACTACTCTATGTAATCAGTAATTATCCTTTCATCGGTTGCTTCGCGAACTCCGCTACTCAATAAACCGGGTTATATTCTCTTCATTTAATGTAAAATCATAGTAATTCAAATCCTCTCGGAAGGTCCAGCCTACCTTACGCCAGAACTTGTTGCCGCCTCGGTTACTCTTAAAGGCAATGAGGGATACTTTGTTAATCCCCTCTTCCTGAAGCTTCTTCATGGCAAAGGCTGCCATCTTCTTTCCGATGCCGTGCTTTCTGTGGGTAATCTTTACACATACATGATAGAAGCATCCTCGTCGTCCATCATGTCCGCATAAAATCGCACCGATAATCTCTCCGTCATCCACGGCAACCACACTGGTGGTAGGATTCCGTCGCAAGAACTTCTCCACGCCTTCCTTGGAATCATCCATACTTCGGATGCCGAAGCCTTTGATTCCGCACCATAAACGGTATACCTGATCGTAATCTTCCGGCACCATGACGCGTATTAAGATATCCTTTTCCTTCTCCTTGTGCTCCATCGCATACACCTACGCATAAGGCCACCGCCTGTGCTTCCTTTCTGTTTCATCCTTTGGATTTCATAATTATACATCATTTATGTATATTATGCAATACCCGTTTTAAATTTTCTTTCCGCTTTTCAAATCAATCCCCATATCGTACAGCTTTTTATAGATAGCTGCTACCGGAAGCCCTACTATGTTAAAGTAGTCACCTCTTATGCCCTTAATATGTGCCGCAAAAATCCCCTGCACCGCGTAGCTGCCGGCTTTGTCCGTACCTTCATTCGTATCGAGATACTCTTCTATCTGATTCTCTGTCATGGAATCCACCGTCACTTCGGAGCATTCCGCAAAGGATACCGCATCATTGTTTCCTGTCTCTTCCTTTATAATAAGGGACACTCCCGTATATACCTGATGTGTGTTTCCCGAAAGCATGGCAATCATTCGGCGGGCATCCTCTCTATCCTTCGGTTTTCCAAGGATAGTGTCGCCGTACGAAACAACTGTGTCCGCACCGATTACAACTGCCGGTCCCGTTACATTCTCCGCCACTGCCATAGCCTTTCTGTAAGACAGTTCCTTTACCAGTTCTGCCGGTTTCGTAAGTACGGTACTCTCATCGCAATCGCTGACCATGACTTCGTATTGTGCTCCGATCTGAGACAAAATCTCTCTTCTTCTGGGAGAGCCCGATGCCAAAATGATGTTATACTTCATACCGTACTCCTTTCCGTAAACAGACCACCTGCCTGTTACATCCCATACATTATAAGTCACAAAAGGTAGAATTACAAGTTTTTTCTTTCATATTATAAGGAAATCCGCCGATGCTATTTTTTTTGCTACGAATGAATTGTATATTACATGCATATTGAATGCATATAAGTGTATATTTATAAAACTTTTTTCATTTTACCTCTTGACTTATCGTAATCACGAGTGTATGATGTGTGATAGCAGGTGAAAACTTATTATAAATGTACATATTAAGGAGGCACATTATGAAAGAGAAAGTTATTTTAGCTTACTCCGGCGGTCTTGATACCACCGCTATTATTCCGTGGTTAAAGGAGAACTACGATTACGACGTTGTTTGCTGCTGTATCGACGTTGGACAGGAAAGCGAGCTTGACGGTCTTGAGGAGCGCGCAAAGTATTCCGGCGCTGAGAAGCTCTACATCCTTGACGTTGTAGATGAGTTCGTAGATGAATATGCAATTCCGTGCGTAAAGGCCGGCGCTGTTTACGAGAACAGATACTTACTGGGTACTTCCATGGCTCGTCCGATTATCGCTAAGAAGTTGGTTGAGATTGCAAAGAAGGAAGGCGCTGTTGCTATTTGTCATGGTGCTACCGGTAAGGGTAACGATCAGGTACGTTTTGAGCTCGGCATTAAGGCTCTGGCTCCGGAATTAAAGATCATCGCTCCGTGGAGATGTAACGACACCTGGAAGATGTCCTCCCGTGAAGAAGAAATTGAGTACTGTCGCGCACACGGCATTGAGCTTCCGTTCGACGCAAGCCACAGCTACAGCCGTGACCGTAACCTCTGGCACATCAGCCATGAAGGTCTTGAGCTTGAGGATCCGGCAAATGCTCCGAACTATGATCATCTCTTAGTGCTCGGCGTTTCCCCGGAAAAGGCTCCGGAAGAGGGCGAAACCGTTTCCATTACCTTTGAAGAGGGTGCTCCGGTTGCTTTAAACGGTAAG
>JAZNBY010000082.1:0-11540 GCA_045587325.1 Lachnospiraceae bacterium
TGCAAACTGCTCCATAAGACGCATATGCCCCTTCTCCGGAGAAAACCGTCCGATATTGATGAGTATTTGCGCATCCGATGCAAGAATCTCCTGCAGGCGTTCCAAACTTACCGTACTGATGGTCTCCTCATCAAAGGCCAGCGGCTCCTGTCCCATTCTCTCTATTTTCTCATAGTCAATCACATTTTTTACAACCACGATTTCCGGATCATGGCCATAGGCCGTCATGTGGGTGCCCATGTGACCGGTGGTTTCTATCAAATCCTCCGTTACCACTGCTACCCTATCGTAGGTCCGGTATGCATTGCAAAGGAGTTCCCTGTTCATATTGCTTCTGGTACGCAGTTCCGCATCCATGTCATTGTGGGCATAGATTACCCTGTGACACGGGAAGGAACCGATAATCAAGGTAATGTGATTGGCATAGCCGTTAAAATGTACTGCCGTATCAATCTTTGCCCGGCCTGCAATTCTCTCATAATCATTCTTCCCAAGTTTTGCAAGAATCGGTCGCATTTTTTCATAAGCATCCTTGGAGTGCTTTTTGTCCCACCGTTTGTACTTTATCGTATCCGAAAAAGCCAGACTCATACAATTGGAATACCCAAGCCATCGTACCCCCTCCGGCAGTTCCAGCAAGCGGAACGGATGCCGTCTGATTTCCTCGGTTTTTACCAGAATAATATAGTTTTTTTCCGTTACATCGATATTCGCCAGAAGATTTTTAAGAGAAACCGTCACTCCGTTTAAGGCCAGATCTCCCGCATATAAAAGTACATTTTTTTTCCCGTTATCCGGTATTCTCTCCTCTTTCACACATTTGTCCGCAAGGAACACATGGCGACACAGCTTCTCCGTGGCATCCGGACTGTCATAGGCACAGAACTTTTGCAAAAACGCCGTATCGTCATACTGCTTGCCGCAGCTCATTTCACGGCACAGTTCCTCCGTGCTTCGCACCTGCGGAAACGGAAGCTTGGACAGCGGAAAATAAAAGCCACGTTCCTCTTCGTATTCTTCCAAGTCATAAGGGAATAGAATAATCTTCTTCCCGGTCACTGCAAAATCAAAAAATACACTGGAATAGTCCGTAATCAGTCCGTCCATGGCATTTAAAAAGGCATAGGTCTCCTCTGCCGGGAACGGACGGATATGGGAAAATCCATCCAAAGATATATTCGACGCACTCACCGTATGCATTTTAGCATACAACACCTGGGCATCGGAAAGTTTTCCATCCAGCTCCTTAAAATATGCCAGAAGTCTGGCATCCTGCTCCTCGCTTGACACATTTCCGATGGTGCCCCGCCAAGTCGGAAGATAGGCATAAGCCATCTTCCCTGCAAGGCCATACTTTTCCCGCAGACCATCTCCCGCTACCCTGTCAAAAAAAACGGTATTCCGCGGATACCCGCACAGAAGCGGCGTAAACTTACCGATGTTGTCTACCATGTAATCCGCAATCATGCGCTCCATGGTAAACTCGTTAGGATATACCACATAATCCGCATCCAAAAACGTCTTTTGGGCATTGCCGATGGAAAAATATTCGGATTTGCTCTGCTTTCCCAAGGTCTTTAACGGAGTACCGTGCCAGGTATTCAAATACACCTGTTCCGGACGCTTAATAAAACAATAGATAAAGGTGTTGTCGTTCACCAAATATCCGGCAGTTGCCAGTACCTTAAAATAGGCATAGGTCCCCCTGCGCAATATCTTTGCCCGGAACATGCCGTTTTCCTTTAATAATCGGCCAAACTTCTTACAGTTTTCCGCCTCTGCCGATACATACAACGTAAACCCGTCATAGGCCTTGTTTTTGCACAGTTCTTCCAATACCGCATAGACATTTCCGTCCAAAGACCGGCCATGCTGGGATTCTAACAACACAAGTTTCCGGTCCACCGGAAACTTCTCCCGGTAAGCCAGATAACGCTTTCTCTGGAGCAACCCCCGGTACAATTTCCGCACCAGACTTTTTCCTTTTTTATAGCTTTTTACAACCTTATTATTCACACGCGAAAGTGCACTCATTTTGCGGGTCTACCTTTCCACAAATTCTGTAATAATACGATATCCGGTACCGCTTCGTACCGCTGCAATATAGTCCGCAATGGATTCCCATTTCTTTTCAAAAATCATACCGCCACGCTTCTGCACCGGCCCGTGAGCATCGGTACCGCCGGTACCGTGAATTCCATGCTCTGCTGCATAGGCCACTGCCTTTGCATTGATCTCCGGCGCATTGTGGGCATTGTATAACTCAAAGGCTTCACAGCAATCCGGATAGATCTTTACCTCCGGGATATACGGCGCTTCTCTGTAGGGATGGGCCTGCACCACAAAGCCACCTGCTGCCGTTACCTTCTCAAACTGCTCCTTCGGACTCCAGGAAAGCATATCCTCCTGCTCCTTCAACCATTCCTCCGACAGGCCGTATAACAAAAACTCCTGTCCGGCAAAATTGGATTCCAAACCCAAAAATACCTGCAATCCAATCTCATCCCCACGCTTTTTCGCACTGCGATAGCCGGCACAGAACTGCTCCACCCGTTCTTTCCACGGCAAATCTCTCGGTACTGCACAATTCCCGTTAAAAAAGTGGTCGGTTACCACAATTCCGGTATATCCGAACCCCTTATAAAGGTCAGCCTGCACAGCGCCGGTTAAATGTCCGCAGGCACTGCCCTGACATGTATGCAAATGCGTTTCATATAAATATTCCGCCATACTCATTCCTATGCTCCTTTTCACAGTCCTATCCTATTCTATTATAAGTATTTTTAAAGGCGGTGTCAACAAACACACCGCCTTTTTTACACCTATTATATACCCTCGTCTACCGCCGCACCTTTCAAATCTTCCAGGTCCAGCTTCAGTCTGTCCACAATATGTTTCAGCTCCTTCTGCACCAGTTCCCCGGTCTCCGCCACCTTTACCATCTGTATCGTGGAAGCCTCCAACCGCTCCATTACAGGCGACTCCTCGTCCTTTTCTTCTTCCTTTTCTCCCTTCATGGCTTCGATGCGCTCTTCCAGTTCCTTTTCCTTGGCTACCTTCTCTTCCGCTGCTTCTTCCTTCTTTGCAGCTTCCGCATCCATGTGTTCTTTTGCTTCCTTAAACAGCCGGTTTACGATATCGTCTCCCGCTTCTGCAAGAATATCCTCTGCCTGTTCCGTTGCATCCACCATCGGGTTTGATTTGGCACGTTCGATTTTAATGTTGCTCAAAGCCTGCAGGGTACGTTCTTCGTACTTCTGCCCGTCCGTAATGATTCCCTGAAAATGCTCTTCTGCCTTGTTTAACTCCGCAAGCTCCGCCTCGCGTTCTTCCGGACTCAGAAGAAATATATCCCTCTGTAGCTTATCCTTTTCCTCCGCGATCCGGTTTAGTTCCGCTTTTGCGGCAACCATCTCTTCTTTCCCTTTTTCGATACTGCTTTCCATCTCTGCCACACTGGCATCCAGAATCCGTTCCCCCGTAAATGCCGCTTTCACCACATTCATGGCCTTTTCCTGTGCCTCTTTGCGGCGTTCTGCGATTTTATCCGCCGGAGATTGCAGTTTCCCGGCAAAGACTCTTCCCTTCTGTAAACTTTCTTCTATCTCTGCCGGTGTCTTCCGTGCCTCTGTCTGACGTTCCCCGACATAAAAATTCCTCATTTCCTGTTCAATCCGCATAATATGCCCCCCATTTTTCACAGTTATCTTTATCGACAAACTCTATATCGTCATCTCCATGGGAAAACATAACATTATTTCTTTAAAAGAAGAACTTATCATTGCTATCCCTCAGAGATTTCTTTATAATTGAACTATACACTTAGTGCACATCCCCACATAGGAGGTAAACCATATGAATACTTTTGATTTTACAAAACATGTAAACTTACGATACGGCGTGGACAATGCAGGAAATACTGTCATTGGCCCTACCAGACCGAACGGTTCTGTAAATCCCAGTCCCGATACCGCAAAAGGCGGACACTCCGGTTACTTTACCGGTAACGATATCCGGGGCTTTTCGCAGATCCATGCCAGTGGCACCGGATACGGAAAATACGGAGAGTTTCTCCTTTCCCCGCAAATTGGTTTTCGCCACGAACTGACCGGACACGATTCTGCCCTTGCGGACGAAGTAGCAACCTGCTACGAATACAGCGTAACGCTTACCCGTTATAATATCCGGTGTGCGGTAACTCCTGCAGAGCATTCCTCCATCTATAAGTTCACCTACCCGGCATCGGAGGACGCCAGCCTGCTCCTTGATATGGCCCACAGCGTTCCTTTACTGGCCGGCATTGTAAACGAAGCAAACGGCATTTCCGCTTCCGGTGTAACACTTTACATCGGCACCACAAAGGACGGTTATACCTGTCTGTCCGGTAGCGGCACCTACGCCGGTGGCTTCGGTCCGAAGCATACCCTTTTCTTCTACGCTGAAGTAAACAAGCAGCCGACTTCCATGGGTGTCTATGATGCGGACGGTATCGTGGAAGGTGCATGTGAACTGGAAAATCCTGCCCTGCGTTCCAAAGAAGACAGCGCAGGTGGATATCTCCGTTTTTCCACCGAAGAAGCCGAAGACATCTATGTAAAAATCGGTGTCTCCTTTTCCAGTGCAGAAAAAGCAAAACAGTGGCTGGATGCGGAAATTCCGGACTGGAATTATGAAAAAGTAAAAGAAGAGACTAAGGCCCTTTGGAATAAAGAACTTCAAAAGATTCAAATAAGCGGCGAAACCTTAACAGACGGTGAGTCGATGAAATTCTATACCGCCATGTATCATTCCATGTGCATGCCGAGGGACCGCAGCGGCGATATTCCGGGTTACGGCGAGGATACCCCTATGGTGGACGACCATTATGCCGGCTGGGACACCTGGCGTACTCTGTACCCGTTGTATGCCTTAATCAAACCGGAGATGGTGACCAAAACCGTAAACAGTTTTATTGCCAGATACGAGAAAAACGGCATTGTACGGGATTCCTTTATCGGCGGACAGGATATGTACCCGCAACAGGGTGGTGACGATATCGACAACATCATTACCGATGCCTATGTAAAAAAGATTGACGGCATTGACTGGAACAAGGCCTATGCAGTTGTGAAAAACCATGCGGACAATTACCGTCTCGGCTGGTACGGCTACGGAAAACCGATCCCTGACCCGAAGGCCCCTTATTATACACTGGGTTATATCCCGGATGACTCCGTTCTTCCTGGCACCGAATCTCGTCAGATGTCCTGCTCCTATACCGTAGAGCAGGCCTATAATGACTATTGTGCGGCAACCCTGGCAAAAGACTTAGGCACCACAGCTGACTATAACACTTATCTTGCCCGGAGCAACAACTGGACCAATCTTTGGAATCCGGAGGCAACCTATGGTGAATTCCGGGGATTTATCGCCCCGAGAAAGGCAGACGGCAGTTTCCTTCCTCTTGACCCGGGCAAATACTTCGGTTCCTGGGTGGAATATTTTTATGAAGCAACCTCCTACAACTATTCCTTCTTTGTACCACATGATGTGCCGCAACTCATTGAAAAATGCGGTGGGGAAGAAGCTTTTATCAAACGCTTGTGGCACGGCATCGAAACCGGTCTTGTGGATTACGGTAACGAGCCGGCGTTCCTGGCCTCCTATTTGTATGCCTACACAAAGAAGCCTTATCTGATTACGGACAGCATCGACAAATTAAGAGATCTGTTTACCGTAGACGGACCACCGGGCAATGACGATTCGGGTGCCATGAGTTCCTGGTATATCTTCTCTTCCGTGGGATTTTTCCCGAATGCGGGACAAGATATCTATTATCTTACCAGCCCTCGTTATGAGCACACCGTTATCACCCTCGGTAACGGCAAGGAAATTATAATCAAGGCTCATAACTTTTCTAAAGAAAATAAGTATATTCAGTCCGTCAAGATAAATGGCAAACCGTACTACAGCACCATGTTTACCCATGATAGGATTGCAAACGGTGCGGTAATCGAGTTTGAGATGGGCTCTGCGCCTGTAAACTATGCACAGCAGCCTTAGCCATTTATTACAACAAAGACTTTTTATTTGCTTTTTTTGGGGATAATTGCTATACTTAACGTAAAACCACTATATATAGAAAAGGAGTCAGGCTATGGAACAATATAACGGCAGTCAGATAGTTGTATTGGAAGGTCTGGAAGCGGTCAGAAAGCGCCCCGGTATGTACATCGGAAGCACCGGAAGCCGCGGCCTTCATCACCTTATTTGGGAAATATTAGATAACGGCATCGATGAGCACTTAGGGGGCTATTGTGACCGTATAGAGATTGAATTACAAAAGGACGGCGGTATTTCCATCACAGATAACGGCCGTGGTGTGCCGGTGGTTATCCATCCGACAAAGCACATCCCGACAGCCCGCGTGGTATATACCATTCTCCATGCCGGCGGTAAGTTCGGAGGCGGAGCCTACAAGGTATCCGGCGGTCTCCACGGAGTAGGTGCGTCCGTTGTAAATGCCCTCTCTAAAAAGATGGTTGTCGAGATTAAGAAGGACGGAAAGATTTACCGGGACGAATACCGGGACGGCGGTCATATCATTACGCCCCTTGAGGGCGGTCTTCTTCCGGTGGTGGGTAGCTGTCGCAAGTCCGACACCGGCACAAAGGTTCTTTTCTATCCTGATCCGACCATTTTTGAGACAGTAGAGTTTAAGACAGACATCATCCGCAAGAAGTTAAAGGAAGTCGCTTATTTGAATAAGGGCCTGACCATCGTCTTTAAGGATAAAATCGCAGGGGAAGAACTGACCTATTATGAAGAATACGGTATCAAGAGCTTCGTTACCTACCTGACCCGTGAAACAAATAAGCTTCACCCGGAACCGATTTACATCGAAGGAAAAAGCGGCGACATCGAAGTAGAAGTAGCATTCCAGTATACCGACAGCTATCAGGAGCAAATCAACTCCTACTGTAACCGCATCAACGTGGTAGACGGCGGTACCTTGGTCACCGGTTTTAAAACTGCTCTCACCCGTGTTATGAACCAGTACGCAAGAGAGCTGGGTGTATTAAAAGAAAAGGATGAGAATTTTGACGGTAAGGATATCCGTAACGGTCTCTTTGCCATCATTTCCATTAAGCACCCGGACCCGCAGTTTGAGGGCCAGACAAAGACGAAGCTTGGAAATACTGATGCCAAGGTTGCCGTGGAGGATGTATTCACCGGCGAGGTAACCCGTTATTTCGATAAAAATGTAGAAGAGTTAAGAGCCATTTTGGAAAATTCCATGAAGTCTTACAATGCCCGCAAAGCCGGAGATAAGGCCCGCAATGCGGTATTAAAGCAGTTGCAGGATGTAGATTTTAAGAGCAAGCTGGCAGCCTGCTCTTCCCGTAAGCCGGAGGAATGCGAACTCTACATCGTAGAGGGTGATTCCGCAGGCGGTACCGTAAAGACTGCAAGAAATCGTAAGACCCAGGCGGTACTTCCGCTCCGCGGTAAGATTTTAAACGTAGAAAAAGCTACCCTTGATAAGATTTTGGTCAACAACGAAATCAAATCCATGATTGCTGCCTTCGGTTGCGGCATCAGCGACGATTTTGATATTACAAAGCTGCGTTTTGATAAGATTATTATTTTAACCGATGCCGATGTGGATGGTGCCCACATCAGCACCCTGCTCCTCACCTTCTTCTACCGGTTTATGCCGGAGCTTATCTTAGAGGGCAAGGTATACCGTGGTCTTCCGCCGCTTTATAAGGTAACCTACGAGGACGGCGAGACTGCTTCCGAAGAAGAGACCGAAGATACCGATGCAAGCAAAGGTACCAAGGGCAAAGGAAAGACCAAGGCAAAAGGAAAGGGCAAGAAATCCAAGAACGAAAAGTATCTGTTCAATGATTTCGAACTGGAGCAGTTCCGCAAGGAAGGCAAGAAGATTCTGGATTTGCAGCGTTACAAAGGTTTGGGTGAGATGGATGCCGACCAGCTTTGGGAAACCACGTTAAACCCGGAGACCCGTATCCTCGCCCAGGTATCCATCACCGATACCGTGGAGGCCGATGAAGTCACCACATTGCTTATGAGTAATAATGTTCCGCCGCGCCGTGCTTTCATTATGGAAGAAGCACGCTACGCGAAGCTTGATGTATAAGGAGGCGCCCCATGTCTGAGAATTTTGAAAACAACAATATCATTCAGTTGGACTATTCCGAAGAAATGAAAACCTCCTTCCGTGATTATGCGGTCAACACCATCATCGACCGTGCCATTCCGGATGTCAGAGACGGCTTAAAGCCGGTACAGAGACGTATCCTGTACTCCATGATGGAATTAGGCTTAGACCCGAAGAAACCGCACCGTAAAAGTGCCCGTATCGTTGGTGACACCATGGGTAAATATCATCCGCATGGTGACTCCTCCATTTACGAGGCACTGGTACACATGTCCGAGGATTACTCTCTCGCCATTCCGCTTATCGACGGCCACGGCAACTTCGGTTCCATTGACGGTGATGGTGCCGCAGCCATGCGATACACCGAAGCCCGCCTTTCGGAAGGTGCCATGACGCTCCTCTCCCATTTGGAGCAGGGCCTGGTTGACTTTATGCCGAACTTTGATAACAGCGAAAAGGAGCCGAAGGTCCTTCCGGCCATGCTCCCGAACCTGCTCATCAACGGAACCACCGGTATTGCGGTAGGTATGACCACCAATATGCCGCCACACAACCCGGGGGAAGTCATTGACGCGGCTATCGCCATCTTGGACAAGCCGAATATTACCTTAGAAGGTCTCATGCGCTATGTACAGGGACCGGATTTCCCGACCGGCGGTATTATTACCAACGCAGAGGTCCTGCCGTCCATTTACGCCACCGGCGAAGGAAAAATAAAAGTCCGTGCAAAGCACGAGATTGAGAACAGCGACGGCGGCAGAAAAAACATTGTCTTTACCGAGATTCCGTATACGGCAGCCGGCAGCAAAACCCGTCTGGTGGAAAATCTTGCCCAGCTGATGAAGGACAAAGTATTCGAGGAAATGTATGATGTCCGTGACGAATCCACCAAGGATGTCCGCATCGTGGTGGAAGTAAAGAAGGACCGTGACATCGACAACCTGTTAAACGGTCTCTTTAAGAAAACCGGTCTGGAAGACACCTACGGTGTCAACATGCTGGCAGTAAAGGAACAACAACCGTATATTTTCAATTTAAAATCCCTTCTGGAAGAGTTCGTTCTGTTCCAGGAAGAGTTATATACAAAGGAATACGAACACCTGTTAAAGAAAGCCGAGGACCGCTTAGAAATCGTGGGCGGCTTAATCCGTGCCACGGATGTCATTGACCTGATTATTGAGATTTTACGCGGCAGTACCAGCGTAAAGCAGGCAAAGGCCTGTCTCACCGCCGGAGATACCACCGACATTAAGTTTAAGTCCGAAGCCTCCAAAAAGCAGGCAGCAAAGCTGGATTTTACAGAGCGTCAGGCAGATGCCATCCTTGCCATGCCGTTGGGCCGTTTGATCGGCTTGGAGATTTTAAAACTTCACGAGGAAAGCGATACGCTTCATGCCAACATCGCCAACTACAAGACCATTCTTTCCGACCAAAACGAGCTTCACAGCGTCATTAAGACCCAGTTAAAGGAATTCCGCAAAAAGTTCGCAGTACCGCGTAAGACAGAGCTTGCCAATGTGGAACAGGCAGACTATGTTGTGGAAGAAAAGATTGAAGACATCTATATACTTGTGGATAAATTCGGCTACACCAAGTCCATTGATGCGGCAGCCTTTGGCAGAACCGCCGAGGAGAGCAAGAAGGAATACGCTCACATCGTGAAGATGAAGAACAACGACAAGCTGTGTCTCTTCACCGCTCAGGGTAACATGTTCCAGGTAAAGGCTTCCGCGATTCCGAAGTGTAAGATAAAGGACAAGGGCGTTCTCATTCATACCCTTTGTAAGATTGGCAAAGAAGATGCGGTACTCTACACCGCCTTTGAAGATTTATTTGAGTCACAATTACTGTTTACCACAAAGAACGGCTATATCAAGCGGGTATCCGGTATCGAGTTCGAAACCGGACGTTCCATGATTGCCGCAACAAAGTTAGATGATAACGATACGGTCATCGGCATTTCCATGATGTCCGCAACAGATGTGTTATCCGGCAGCATGAAGGTAATCCTTCTTACCGAAGGCATGGCGTCTCTCGCCTTCCCGGTAGAGGAGGTTCCGGAGCTTAAGAAAGCCAGCCGTGGTGTAAAAGCCATCACCTTTGACAAAAACGACAATGCTCTGGCATTCGCCGGTGCATTCCACGCAAGAGTGGAGACCTTCACCTTTAACGGAAAAGAACTTTCCGCTAAAAAGGTACGCATGCGGGGCAGAGCCGCAAAGGCCCAGAAGGCAGCACTGTAGCAGGGACGCACGAGCCGGTTTCCGGCTAAGATATCTAACAAGGAGCTGTCGCATTTACGATTCAAAATCGTAGGTGCCACAGCTCCTTGTTTTAGATACAGAAAGATAATATCATCAGCCATGTTCCTGCACCGAACAGCAAACATCCGGCAATTGATTTTCCTCCGTTTTATACAATATGTTTTACACTTCACTATTTCTTACAACAACTTCTTCATAAACACATCCGACCGTATTGTCTCTTTGTACTTCTCGATTTCAACAAAACCTACCGCTTTGTACAACCGAATCGCACGCTCCGACGTAGATATGGTATCTAAATACATCGCCTCGTACCCAGCTTGTTTTGCCTCCTCCAAGGCTATTGTTATCAACCGATATCCCCATCCTTGTCCGTGATACTTCTTGTATAAATACAGTGCCTTTAGTTCACAATTCGTTCGACTCAGTCTCCGTATTCCCACCGTTCCGATGAGACTTGCTTCATCATACATGCACCAAACACTTTCGAAATCTGCTAAATCATTTACATACTGTTCTATGGCACCGACATCCAGATTCCGTCCCGATTCCGGTAAGACAGCCTCTAAAAAGTGCAATACTTCTCTCTGCTCCGACTCTGTATTGCTGTATTTCTTAATGTGCATACAGTTACTCCCCTCTGCGATACTCTCATACTCTATTTTTCAAATCTCATATATCTGCTGATTTCCTTAAACCCCACACACTCCCAAAACCGCATTCCTCGTTCATTCCAAGGTAACACTTCTATCTCTATCCGATTTACGCCAAGATACTCTAACAACAACTGAAACGCTTCAGTTCCGTAATGTTTTTGCCGATACTCCCTCACAATCAGAAACTGTCGCAAATATAGCGGTTCGCAAGTATGTTTTACCAATGCATATCCTACAACTACATTCTCAACAAAAAAGAAATATGCATCGTATTCCGTATTCAGGAAACCGGACATACGCCCTTCCAGTTCTTCTATACTCATGGGATTGTTACTTTTTTCATCCTCGATCAGCTGCTTATTCAGTAATGCCAACTGCGGCACATCATTTAAAGTACACTTTTTAATCTCCATCCCGTTTCTCCTCGTTCATGTATTACCTCCCATTTTACCAATC
>JAZNBY010000083.1:0-2397 GCA_045587325.1 Lachnospiraceae bacterium
CACATTCCCAAGCCCCTCCGACTGTTCCTTAAGCTTTGCAATGACCGAAAGGTTAATCTCGGACATATCAAGGCCCGTCAGGTAGGTGTTTAATACTATATTTAACTTTAGAATATCTTCTTTATTCAGTCCCGCTGCCAAAGGAAGCATCTTGTTCTTTACAATATTGCCTTCCAGAACAATGACTGCCAACAACTGGGTCTCATCCACATCCGTCAGCTGGATGAACTTGACTTTCCGGCTACGGTACTGCGGTCCGGTAACAAGTGTGGCGTAATTGGTATTCACCGCCAGAAGCTTTGCTACCTGCTGAAGCAGGGCCTCCATCTTGTCTGCCTTGTCATTCAGTGCGTCCCACATCTGCTCCACTTCCTGCATCCGGCTCTGCATCATGGTATCCACATAAAGGCGATAGCCCTTATCGGAAGGAATGCGGCCTGCGGAAGTATGAGGCTGTACGATGTAGCCCAACTCCTCTAAGTCAGACATCTCATTCCGAATCGTCGCAGAACTAAGATTCAAGTCTGTGAACTTCGATATGGTACGGGAGCCTACCGGCTCGCCGGTTTCAAGGTAATTCTTGATAATCGCTTGTAAAATCTTAAGTTTTCTCTCGTCTAATTCCACCGGATACCTCCTGTCCCCTTCTCCTTGGTCTGTGTGCTACTCGGTGTCCTTTTTCTTCTTGTTAGCACTCAACTCAATGGAGTGCTAATACCTTGTGAATATAAGATAACACCGCCGGGAACATTTGTCAAGCGGTAAGTAAAAGAAATTTTTAGAAAAGAAAAAGTAACTGTCCGATCCTCACAAACTTGACAGTTACTTTTTTTTATTATTCTATTCCTTCTCCAGCATCTCCATGGTTATCCGGTTCCATCGGTACTTCGCGAGGTCCACTTTCTTATCTATAACCTCCACGCCTTCTTCTCTTAAAAGTTCCACCTGCCGGTTCCCTCCTCCGAATGCAAAGGCTTCTGACACTACACCTTCTCTATTTACCACTCTGTGACACGGAATATGATCCGGGTCCGGATTGGCATGAAGGGCATAGCCCACCACTCTGGCCCAGCGTTTGTTACCGGCAAGTGCGGCTACCTGTCCATAAGTAACGACTTTTCCCTTTGGGATTTGTTTTACAACATCATAGATTAATTCAAATGCGGATGGTTGCATAGCAAGACTCCTTCTAAACCTATTCCTATCATTACTTACAGAATATCATCCCTCAAAATGGAGTAGATATTCCCGTCTTCGTTTCTTTCGTTCAGACAGAAACGGCGCCTTAGTGTTCCTTCCTTCGTAAAACCGGCTTTCACCAGTGTACGGTTAGAACCAATGTTATCTACATGGGCATTTGCTTCAATTCGCTCCAACCCCATAACCTCAAAACCGAACCGGCACACAGCCTTTAACACCTTTGTATTGATTCCCTGATTCCAATACTTTCTTTTAATAAAATACCCCACCTCGGCCAAAGTATTATGATTTCCAAAATTGAAAAGCTGAATTTGTCCTATAGTCTCTCCTTTTAACGTTACCACCCAAGTATACTCCCGCTTACCTTTAAATCCCTTGAGACGACTTTCCTGTACTCTGAGTTCTCTTTCCTCATTCCATTCCGCCGGTCTTTTATATAAGCCGAAGTATTTAAAATTCTCCTCATCATAGTAGATTTCCCAGAAAGGTCTGGCATCCTTTTTCGGATCCGTCTGTCGCAGATAAATATCCTCATCCACACGAATCGGCTGAAATTCTTTAAATAAATCACAAAATGCCATCGTTACTCCTCCAATCTTCTTACCGGAATATAAAGTTCCATCTGTGCCGCTCCCGACTGACAGTCCCAACGCTCATCGTAATACTCAAAATCTGCAAGAAAGTTTTCATCCAAACAATACTCCGACTGCGGAAGCCATACATTGTAGATATACTGAAAGGCTTTTCCGATTTCTCCGTTCCCATTATTCCCATTCACAGTAAAAACTGCGTACGTGGCTTTCGGAATTTTCTTTGCCACCATTCCTTCCGGAATCTCTGCCTCCGGTTCCGTCTCTACCGCTGCCATGTAATAAAACTGTAACGGATCCGAAGAGAACTCTTCCATATAATCTTCAAACCCGTACATGGTATTCGGGTTCTTCCGAGCAATCTTTGTCATATTCGTCTTCAGATTATACCATACTTCACCGATAACTCCGTATCCGTCCCGTGTATGTCCACGGTAACCTACCAGCAAAAACTCCTCTCTCTCCTCAAAATGCGGTGTGAGTGAAAACTCACCCTCCATATACACGCGCTTTGTATACCCCGTAACAATCGTTTCTACACTTCGATATGTAATCTTCGGTTTCCTCTTTCTTGCTTCCAATGGTGTCATCCCAAAAGTTTCCTTAA
>JAZNBY010000084.1:0-2583 GCA_045587325.1 Lachnospiraceae bacterium
CAGTTTTTCATTCTTTGCCCATTCAAAATAAGTCCAGGTCCTTGATAAATCCGGTTCGATCTGCCGCGGTTCTTTTCCGGATTCTCTCACAAGAAGCGTTCCTTTCGTATCCAAAAAGGCTACAGCTCCGCTCTTTTTCTCAATACGGACCACAAGCTTTTTCGTCATAATTTCGTATACGGTTGCATTCTCTCTGGTCGCAAACGACGCTTTCTTCTCTCCCGTATAACTCCAATTCCCGCTTTCAAAGGAATCCACTTGTCCTCTGACAAACTGCACACGGACGATTTCTTCCGTCACCGGTGTCACCCGAAGGATTCCGTAATTGCTCACAAAATCTACAAACTGCTTTGATTTCTTTACCCAGCGCACTGCACAGTCAATTCGGTTATGTCCCTTCGGTGTCAGTTTTTCCTTTTCCACAACCGAGTTGAACTGATATGGAGAAGTATTGATTTCCGATGCCCCGGCTACCTCCGGCACTGCCACCGCTTTTTCTGCCACCTGTTCCGGTGTCTTCGTTTCCTGCGTCTTCGGTACCGGTGTTTCTATCACTTTGTTCTGCGTTTTCGGTGTCGATCCATCTTCTGCCTTTTCCGCTTTTTGCTTCTGATTCAGTCCATACCGCTTTGTTGTTCGTTCTAAAATCTTTGCCAGTTCCGCCTGCTTTTTGTCTTCGGTCATTTTTTGAATGACACGAGGCGCTGCGATGCGCAAGGTATCCTGTTGCTTCTCCAGGGAACGCAGCTTTTTTTCCTCCGACACCGGTGTCGCAAGCAGTTCCGTCAAATCATTTACATGCACCACTGCCAGCTCATGCAATGCTCTGGTTGCTGCCACATACAGTAGCTTTACGTACCGGTCTTCTGTCGGATAGTGGGCCCGGGACGGATGATACAGTAGTACTGCATCAAATTCCAGACCTTTCGTGTATTCCACCGGAAGAACCATGACGCCTTCATCAAACACCGCCGTCTCCGGATTACTGTCTGCCAGTTCGATTTCTTTGCCCAGCATCTGCGTTACTTCCGCGGCTTCCTGTCCGTCGGCACAGATTACCGCAATGGTTCCGTGGCCTTCCTTCTTCCAGGTTTGAATGATATCTACCACCGCCCGGTTCATTGTGTCTTCTGTCTCGTATGCCGTTACACTCACCGGATTTCCGTGACGCAGAATCGGCTCTGCCGGATAAATGGAAAAATTACCGTGCCGCAGAACTTCTGTTGCAAACTCCGATATTTCCACCGTATTACGATAGCTCTTTTTCAAAATACCGAAGTTATCATAGTCTCCGGTCAGAATCAGCTTGCGTAAGTCCTCCCAGTCATTTAACCCATATCCGTAATGTATATTCTGGGACACGTCTCCCATGATCGTGTAGGTACAGCCTCTAAGGCAATAAGCAAGGGTGGCATAGACCATCATTCCGAAATCCTGTGCTTCATCAATAATGACATGAGACGCTTCACGGATCGGATCGATTTCCTTAATCCGCTTGTACAAATAAGCCAGTGCCGCCAGATCATACACATCGTATTTTCCCTGCTCTACAAAAATCTTGCTACTGTCTTTTCTCTGTCTCTTCAAAAACTCCTCATACAAATCGAATAAGGAACCCTTCCATTCATCTTTTCCAAAATGCACCTTGCAGCTTCTTTTCAGCTCTTTTTTCTCCTCCGGCGTATAAGACACCGACTTTCCGGTCAGTTCGTTTTCCAGTTTGCCAAGAAGCCATTCATTCAGTGCATTGATTTTGGCCTGCACCGACATCTGCGGATTGCTCTTCCTGTAGTTTTCAATGGACTTCTGCTCTAAAAGCACCACGCCGTTCTTTTCGATGATGACAGACTCCGACGGGATTGTTTTTTCCTCGTATTCCTCACAGAAGGCTTCCAGATCATGAAACCAGGCGTACTCGCCCTTCCGGTAAGACTCCTTGTCCTTCGGGTCCGTGGCCACAATCTTATACTTTTTATCATCCCAGTCCTCATAAAGCAAACGGGTAAACAACTGCTCCATAGTCATCTGGGACACACCGTATACGTCCAGCTCCGGCAATACGCCCGTAATGTAATTTAACAAAATGCGGTTACTGCCGACGATATAAAAATCCACCGGACGAAACTGCTCATAGTTATACAAAATATAGGAGATGCGGTGCATGGCTACCGTCGTTTTACCGGAGCCTGCCACCCCCTGCACAATCAGGTTCGTCTTCGGAGACATACGGATAATGGCATTCTGCTCTTTCTGTATAGTTCCGATAATCTCACCCAATACCGCTTTTTTACTCTTTGCCAAATACTTGGTAAGAAGCTCATCGTTTGCCACAATATCCGAATCGAAAAAGTCAATCAGCTTGTCCTCTTCGATTTCGTAGGTACGTTTCCGGAATAAGTCAATCTCCTGCACCCTTGTCTCGTCTTCTTTGGTATCTTTCAGCTCATAGGTACAGGTTCCCAGAGAATTTTCATAATACACCGATGCAATCGGGGCTCTCCAGTCAATGACCATAGGTTCCACCCCATCCTCTGAGATGCCCACACGTCCCACATAATAGGATTCCGGTTCCGACAATCCCGC
>JAZNBY010000085.1:0-2760 GCA_045587325.1 Lachnospiraceae bacterium
CTTAATCTCCACCGCATATTCCGCACGCTTGATTTCAAACGGATTGCCGTTCTTTAACCAGTTATCCGGCACCTCTACCTGATAACCGTTCTCAATCTTCTGTTCAAACATACCATACTTGTAACGGATTCCGCATCCGTAAGCCGGATAGCCAAGGCTGGACAAAGAATCCAGGAAACATGCTGCCAAACGACCGAGACCTCCGTTACCTAACGCCGCATCCGGCTCCGTATCTTCGATAACATCCAAATCAAGGCCAAGCTCTTCCAGAGCTTCTCTAATCTCCTTGTATGCCTTCAAGTTAATCATACAGTTGCCGAGGGCACGTCCCATCAAAAATTCCATGGAAAGATAGTATACTGTCTTCGCATCCTGCTTCTCGTACTGCTTGTGGGTCTCCATCCACATATCCACGATATAATCTTTTACTGCATATGCCACCGCTTGAAATAACTGCACTTGGGATGCATCATCGATGCTTCTGCGGAATAACACTTTCAGGTTATTGGTAACTTCCTTTTTAAACTCTTCCTTACAAAATTCCACGAATCTGTCCTCCGTTTATTTATTCTACTCTATACTATTGTTCTCCACCAATACATTGTTAAAAATAGGACAATGGACCTATTTATTTAATATAGTATACCACAAAATCTGAAAAAAACAACTATTAACAAAGCGTTCTTTTTAAAAAAATCGGCACAACAGAATCGGCAAGAATATGGCCGGCACCAAATTCATCACCTTAAATTTCGAAATCCCCAACATATTCATGGCCAGACCGATAATAATCACATTCCCCACGCAATTCATTTCCGCAATGACCGGATCCGTCAGGAACGGCTCTATCACATGAGCCAAAAGCGTAATACTTCCTTGATACACAAACAAAAGGCTGGCAGACAACATCACCCCCGCACCAAGAGTGGATGCAAAAATAATTCCCGCCACAAAGTCCAACATGGACTTTGCAAACAAGGTTTCGTGATTGCCTGTCAGACCGCTTTGCAAGGACCCTACAATGGCCATAGCTCCGACGCAAAACAAAAGGCTGGAAGTCACAAAACCCTCCGCCAAAGAAACCTTCTTTCCCAAAACAGATGTATCCTGTGAGTCTTCGTTGTTTTCTTCTGTAGCTTTCTTTCCCGCAAACTTCCGTTCCAAAAACTGTCCCAGCCGGTTGATCTTGTCATCCAAATCAATCAATTCGCCCAAAATCGTACCGATGACCATTGACACAATCAATACTAACGTATTCTCACCTTCCAGACATCCGCTGATTCCAATATAAAGCGTACAAAGCCCTAACCCAACCATCAGCGTATCCGCCATCTTCTTCGGAAGGCCCTTCTTAAGAAGCAACCCAAGCGCACCTCCGATGACAATCGCACCGGCATTTACTAATGTTCCTAACATAATTCCTCCAAAAAGAGCCGCCGTGTGAACCCCTCACACGGCAGCCCTCAAATTCAAAACTTAGTTCTTCTTTACAGCAAGGGTAACATTCTCGCCGTTCAAATCCCATTCCTTTACATAGCCGTCGGTGCTTCCGAATACCAGGCTGTCTGCCAGTACCACGGACTTTACTTCCGCTTCGTTCTTTGCAAAGAGGCCAGCTAACTTGTCGTTGCCGGTTACATACAGGGTGATGTGATCCATAACCTCAAAGCCTGCTTCCTTACGCATGGTCTGTACCTTGGAAATGAGCTCTCTTACATAACCTTCTTCGATGAGTTCCGGAGTCAGGTTGGTATCCAGAACTACGGTTACACCGTTGTCTGCCTCGGATACATAACCTTCCTTCTGTGCGGACTCAATTAAAAGGTCTTCTGCGGTCAAATCCTCCGCCACACCTTCTACGGTTACAGTGAGCTTTCCGGTATTGTTCAGCTCATCCATAGCAGCATTGCCGTCCAGTTCGGTCAGAACGGTACGCAGCGCATTCAAACGGCTGCCGAAACGCTTACCCAGAGTCTTTAACTGTGGCTTAAAGGTATAAGAGGTGAAATCGCGTACGTCGGTGGTAAATGCCACACTCTTTACGTTTAACTCATCGGCAATAATCTCGTTAAAGAATGCCGGAAGCTCGCCCTCCTCGGACTTTACATACATGGTGCCGATCGGCTGACGCTGCTTGATGTTAGCGGTATTTCTAGCCGCACGGCCAAGCACAACGATGTTCAGTACGCGCTCCATGTTATCCTCTAAGTTCTTATCAATCCAGGAAAGCTTAACCTCCGGGAAGTCGCAAAGGTGTACGCTCTCCGGAGCGGTCTTATCCAGACTGCAAACCAGGTTGCGATAGATTTCCTCTGCCATAAACGGAATCATCGGTGCTGCAGTCTTTGCGATGGTTACAAGAGCAGTGTAAAGCGTCATGTACGCATTAATCTTATCCTGCTCCATGCCCTTTGCCCAGAAACGCTCTCTGCCGCGGCGCACGTACCAGTTACTCATTTCATCCACGAACTCCTGCAATGCTCTTGCAGCTTCCGGGATACGATAGTGGTCTAAATTATCGTCAACCGCACCAACTACGCTGTTTAACTTGGAAAGCAACCACTTATCCATAACGGACAGCTTGTCGTAATCCAAGGTGTACTTGGTAGCGTCGAATTCATCAATGTTTGCATACAGTACAAAGAATGCGTAGGTATTCCACAGGGTGCCCATGAACTTTCTCTGACCTTCCACAACTGCCTTATCATGGAAACGGTTCGGCAACCACGGAGCGGAGTTGATGTAGAAGTACCAACGGAT
>JAZNBY010000086.1:0-2062 GCA_045587325.1 Lachnospiraceae bacterium
TGCACCCGTGTCCATTGGCAATAACCTTCGTATTCCACTTCGGCACTCGCCACCATGATGTCGTGGTTTCGGCCTTCTTCATAGCGTTCCAATGCCCATTGCAAATCTTCGTCTTTCAGGTTGGTAGTCGGGCAAAACTCAGGGTATGTGCGGACTTTGAACTTACAATTCTGCGTGCCGCAATCCACGCAAGTATGCTGCATTTCTTTTTCTTCTTTCATCATTTTCTCTGTATATAAGTTTTTAATGCTTCCACGTATTCTTCAAAGGCTTCCACGCCTTTCGGGGTAATCCGGCAGAGGGTACAAGGCATCTTCCCCTTTATGGTTTTGTTGACTTCGATGTACCCTGCTTTGCTGAGCTTGTCTATTTGCACGCTCAGATTTCCCGCCGTGGCCTTCGTCTCTTGCTTTAAGTAGGTGAATTCGGCTTCTTCTACCGAAAGAAGGAGAGACATCACGGCCAGGCGGAGTTCGCTGTGTAATAGGGGGTTAAGCTCCTTGAACATGTTTCTTTTGAGCTTTATGGTTAAGGATATGTCCCGGCATAATCATCATGAAGATGAAGGTCAGGATGAAAAGCGGTGTAGTCCAAGTGTTTTCCAGTGGGATTCCGGCGATGAGGCAACACATAATGAATGCTCCGAATCCCATGCCGATTCCTCCTCCCACGATGAGGCTCTTTTCTTTTAGAATCACTCCTTGTACGGAGGTGGCAAACCCGATGACGAATAGACCGAATACCATCATTAGTGACCAGCAATTGGCTCCCTTGGCAAGCATGAAGTAAAGGCAAAGAAGGGTGAATGCAATGGCGCAATAGCCTACGATGCTCCAAAGTCCTTCGGTTATTTTATCCGTGTAGCCTTTGGGCGATTTTTTATCGTCTTTCAGTACGTGTCCTGTAAATGTTCCACCGATTATCCATATTAAGAACCAAAGGAAATTCCATCCTGGATGAGTGGAGAAGAATCCGATTGTGTAAATGAGGATAGCTACCGCTACAGAGGAATATCCCCAAAGCAAATAAATATTGCCGTTGTTTGTCTGCATTCGGTTGCGTGTGTTGGCAATCATTTGTGTGATGAGTTCCAAGCTTTCTTTTTCGTTCAATTTTCTTTCTTCCATATTGAAATTGTGTTTGAGGTTGATGATTTTAGTTTATTTTATAAACCATCGATGGCCTTAAAAAGTGGGAAGTTGATGTTGCTAGCGTTTCTTCCCACTTTTACAATTGCAAATATAATTAAGTTTATAATATAAACCAAATTATTGATGGTCTTTTTACATATTTTCCATTGAAACCCCTTGCACTCCTGTCAGCGGGACTTAATTTATTGCAGTCCAGCGGGAATGTGGTGTAGGGAGCCCTTGCACCGCTTTTTATGAAGTGTCACCGATGGATTTTTTCGGTGTGCCTTTTGGGTGTACGGGCGTTCGCTGAAAGATGCTACATCTTACCCCGACAAGATGCTACATCTTACAGCGATAAGATGCTACATCTTCCGGCGGAAGCCCGTATACGATGATTTTAACTGGTTTAGCCGGAAGTCCTTTGTTTTCATCAGCTGAATCTGTGGACGTTTTTTAAGAAACCATGCTGAATTCCTGGACAGGCTTTGGTGCAACGGGTGCAAGGAGATGTAGCCGTTTGCTGCCACCGATTTCTTGCTGTGACACAAGCGGTTGCCTTCCGGTGACAGGAGTGCAATCAATTACGGGTAAATTTCTTGTATACGCGCGCGCGTCAAGAAATTAAGGAAGGGATACTTGAACGGTAGGATATGCTTGAAAAAAAACATGTTGTCCGGCATCTTTTGAGGATCAGCAACTTAGGAGAAAATTCGCATTTTCTTTGAAAAAAAGAGGCAGGAATGTTTGGAGCATATGCTGTAAAGCAGTAATTTTGCACCCGCTTTCGAGAGAGAAACGCAGATGAACATTGAAATGATGGGAACGGGGATAAGGTTATGAACAACCGGTCAAAAAAAACTTTTTGAAAAAAACTTCGAAAAAGTTTTGGCAGTTCAAAAATAGTCCTTACCTTTGCATCCGCTTTCCGA
>JAZNBY010000087.1:0-3506 GCA_045587325.1 Lachnospiraceae bacterium
GGGGAGGACCTTCTGGCGGCAGCGATGCCGGCTACAAAGAAGGTAGCAATTGCAGTAAAGAAGACGGTAGGTTGTGACGGAATCAATGTACTACAGAACAACGGGGAAGCAGCGGGACAGACGGTGAATCACCTTCACTTCCATGTGATTCCGCGTTATAAAGAGGACGGAGTAAAGCTTCCGCCACCGATGGCTACCTATGCAGAGGGAGAAGCGGCAGAGCTTGCAAAGAAAATCGCACAGAATTTGTAAGAAACGAGAAACGGATAGAAGCACGAAAGCCGCAGAAAGAGTGTCCGGCAGAAACGAGGTAGGACTATGACAGAAGCACAGTTAAAAGAACTGTTATCCGAAATGTCATTGGGTGAGAAGATTGAACAGATGATACAGTTTCACGGAGGCTTTTACGGAGATGTAAAGCTGATTACCGGTCCGGGGCAGGATTATGTGTTAAAGCCGGACCAGCAGTGGCGTATCGGAACGGTATTAGGAGAATCCGGGTACGAGCATTTGAAGCAGTTACAGGAAGGCTTCATGGAGAAGCAGCCCCACCATATCCCGGCCATATTTATGTCGGATGTCATTCACGGATATCGCACCATTTATCCGGTGCCCCTTGGCCAGGGTGCGAGCTTTGATCCGGAGCTGGTAAAAGAGCTGGCAGCGGCAACGGCTACGGAAGCCTCGGCAGCAGGACTGCATGTGACCTTTTCTCCGATGTGTGATTTATCCAGAGATGCCCGTTGGGGCAGATGCATGGAAGGTACCGGAGAGGATCCTTGGTTAAATGCCAGAATGGCGGAAGCCATGGTATTGGGTTATCAGGGTGACGGTATGGACAAGGAAGGAAACATCGGTGCCTGCGTGAAGCATTTTGCGGCATATGGTGCAGCGACTGCGGGACGGGATTATTCCGGTGTGGAGCTTTGTGAGAGAAGTCTTCTGGATGATTATCTTCCGTCTTACGAGGCGGCAGTGAAAGCGGGAGCGCCTCTTGTGATGAGTGCGTTTAATACCATCAATCGTATTCCGTGTTCCACCAACAAGTGGCTTTTGCGTAAGATTTTAAGAGAGAAGATGGGCTTTGACGGTGTAGTCATTTCCGATTACGGTGCGGTACAGGAGACGGTTTCCCATACGGCTTCCGATGACAAGACGGATGCTGCGGCAAAGGCGTTAAAGGCCGGTGTTGATATTGATATGATGAGTGACTGCTATCTTTCTTATTTGGAAGAGCAGGCGAAAGAGAGTGAGGAGCTTCGTCAGTTGATTGATGAATCCTGCCTCAGGGTTTTGGAATTGAAAAATAAGTTAGGCTTGTTTGAACGCCCGGTAAAGGGTTCCAAGGAGCTCGAGGACACCTATTTTTACTGTGATGCCCACAAGGAACTTTCCGTGCGTGCAGCCCGTGAATCGGCGGTTCTGTTAAAGAACGACGGATTGTTGCCTCTTTCAAAAGATGCGAAGATTACAGTGGTGGGTAAGCTTGCCACAAGTACGAACGTAGTGGGGTCCTGGGCGATTTTTGCGGAGGCGGATAAAACAGTGACCTTTGCGGAGGCGGTGAAGCAGAGATATCCGGAGGCGGAGGTAGAAGTTTATCCGTACGATGAGGCAGATGAGAAGATGCTTTCCGCTTGTAAAAATAGCGAAGCGGTAATCATCTGCATGGGAGAAGAGGACGGAAAGACGGGAGAGTCCAAGAGTATTTCCGATGTTTCTCTTTGCAAAGAGCATCAGGCATTGTTTGATGCGGTATATGAAGTAAATGAAGCCATTCTTTCCGTGATATATGCGGGCAGACCGTTGGCACTTACCGGGATTGCGGAGAAGTCTAAGGCCATCTTAGATGCATGGTATCCGGGCACTTTTGGAGCCATCGGAATCTGGGAATTGATTTTCGGAAATGCCAATCCTTGCGGACGTGTGCCGATGAGTTTTCCGTATTCTACCGGACAGCTGCCGATGAGTTACAGTGCATTTACCACCGGAAGACCGATCGGAGACTGGACCGGATTTGTTCCGTATGCTTCCAATTATATGGATGTTCCGAATGTGGCCTTGTATCCGTTTGGCTTCGGTCTTTCTTACAGTGAATATGAGTATTCACCGGTGAAGCTTTCCGCTGACACACTGGCACGGGGCGGAAAGATAACGGCCACCGTTACTGTGACCAACAAAGGTAAGATGGACGGAAAGGAAGCGATCCAGCTGTACATCCGGGATGATAAGGGCAGTGTGGTAAGACCTTGTCGTGAATTAAAGGGTGTAACCAAGCCGCTTGTGAAAGTGGGAGAGTCGGTTATTGTGTCCTTTGATATTACTGCGGATATGCTTCGATTCCATAACGAGGACATGGAATTTGTGGCAGAACCGGGTACGTTTACGGTATGGATCGGCGGGTCTTCTCTTACACAAAACGGCACCGGATTTAAACTTGTTTAAGGAAATGAACGAAAAAAATAAATTTTTCTCTTGACGAAACGGGATACATAGTGTATTCTGAGTGTGTTATAAACATAATTTCATAAGAAAACTCTTATTAAGAGTGATGGAGAGTAAAGGCTCTGCGAAGTCACGGCAACCCCCGTACGGGAAGGTGCCAAGTTGAGCGGTACGTTGTACCGAACAATAAGGGATTTGGTTTTTTATTGGTATCAAGTCCACTGCGCGCATTGCCTGTGGACTTTTTCTTTTATCGAAAGGAGAAACAAGATGAGCGATAAGTTTTTATTTACATCCGAATCGGTAACCGAGGGACATCCGGATAAAATCTGTGACCAGATTTCCGATGCGATTCTGGATGCCATGATGGAGCAGGACCCGATGAGCCGTGTGGCATGTGAGACCGCATGTACTACCGGTCTTGTACTGGTTATGGGTGAGGTTACCACCAAGGCAACCGTAGATATTCAGAAGATTGTACGGGATACGGTACGCGAAATCGGTTATGACAGAGCAAAGTACGGCTTTGATGCAGACACCTGTGCAGTAATCGTAACGCTGGACAAGCAGTCCGCAGATATTGCAATGGGCGTTGACAAGGCATTGGAAGCAAAAGAGAATAAGATGACCGATGCGGACATTGAAGCAATCGGTGCAGGCGACCAGGGTATGATGTTTGGTTTTGCATCCGATGAGACGGAAGAACTTATGCCGTATCCGATTTCCTTAGCACATAAGCTGACCAAGAAGCTTTCCGAGGTTCGTAAGAACGGAACCCTTCCGTACCTTCGACCGGACGGAAAGTCCCAGGTGTCCGTAGAGTATAACGAGGCGGGAGAGCCGGTACGTTTGGAAGCAGTGGTTCTTTCCACCCAGCATGCTCCGTCCGTAACCCAGGAGCAGATTCATGAGGATATCAAGAAGTATGTGTTTGATGCAGTGCTTCCGAAGAACCTCATTGATGAGAATACCAAGTTCTTTATTAATCCGACGGGCCGTTTTGTGATCGGCGGACCGAACGGCGACAGCGGTTTGACCGGTCGTAAGATTATTGTTGATAC
>JAZNBY010000088.1:0-4014 GCA_045587325.1 Lachnospiraceae bacterium
TTGGATACCTTAAATGCGTTCTCGGTATGTCCGTTACTGTCATTCGCTACCGTCGCACTGTCATTCAAAATAAAGGTGGATGTCTGATCCTTTACTCCGTCTGCAGTCAGGGAATACAGATTTATAAAACCGGAAGTGTCAATTTTCTGTACCTTGTCCCCAACTTCACCGGTCTCCTTATCTACCTCTATGGTTGCCGGGTCCTTTGTAGAAATCAGAATATTATCAATCAAAATATCTTCCGTCTGGTCTGTTTCAAAATATAAAATCGCATTTTCCGTGTTCGCCTTTAACGTATACTTTCCGGTAACGGTTTCCCATTCACCCGGTGCAAGCTTCTTTGTTGACACAATCTGGGTGTAGGTTGCCTTTGATTCATCGGTTACACCCACCGGCAGCTCCTGTATCGTACACTTTACTGGCACATTTCCACTACCGCCTTGGGTTGCAGAGAAAGAAACCCAAATCGGAACGCCCGCTAATCCGTATTCCGTCAAATCAATGGACGGTCCGTGCCAGTTCTGACTTCGTTTGGATGTTAACAGACACTTTTTTCCGTCAAGACCGCCATTTATAATCTCCAGGTTTTCCGTACCGGCACGTCCGACAAACGGATTCTCCCCGTTCTCAAAATCAACATACATGCCTTCAAAAGAAATTACATTATACTCCTGGTTCGCCATGATTGAACTCAACGGGTCGTATGTCAGACGGAAATCATCATAATAGAAGGAAGCATTTCCGGATGTCATTTCAATACGAATTCTCGGCGATGTTACATTGGCATACACCGGAAGATAACCCTCAATCAACGTCCAAGTATGACTCGGCACACCGCTTTTAATAATCTCTATCGGAGTGTCCGTAGTGCCGTCCGGCTTCTTTATCTGCATAGAGCAGGTGAATGATTCCGCCTTTCCGGACTCATGATATACCCACATGGACAGAAACACATTTTTTCCTACTACATTCACTTCATTTCCGGCTTCGTCTGCCACCGGGAAGGAGATACCATGCCAGGACTCACCTCGGCCGGACATACAGAAAGAATATCTGCCGGATTTGAAAACCGGCTTTACGGATACACTTCCTTCCCCTTCAATCGTGAAATAAGAAGTCTGATTAAAATCTTCTCCGTCCAATTCCACTATTTTTGTAAACTTCGCATCCGGCGCAGCAGTCGGTGCCGGTATATCTACTTCCGGTTCCGCCGTAGGTGTCGGTGCCAGGGTCGGCAGCGGCGGCAGATCCTCATATCCGCCACAGCCTGCCGTCAAAAGTAACAACATTGCAAATAAGAAAACCGTAACATGCTTTTTCCTATTTTTCATACCAAATCCTCCTCTACCATGTGTACACTAATCGAGATTAAACAAACCGCGCGGTAAAATATAAATACTGGTATCTTTCGTTTTTTCAAAACTCTTTTCACCGATATAGTATGTCATCTCAACCGTAGCCTTTACCTCTGTTTTCGCTACGGCACCGTTCTCAACATTAATCGGAACGTCCACATAGTAATACTTTGTATTATCTTCATACTTCGTAACAACATTATCTACAAAATTGCCGGAATCTTTCTCGTATACCGCAAGCATTGGTCCCGTAACGTCTCCGTTTTTCATTACAATCTGTACATCATAAGTTGCATTACCGAAGGCATTGTTGTCTATCAAACGGAAGTACACACGCTTCGATTTTTTTGCAATCTCTGCACCCTCCGTATATACGGCACCAGCCGCCGTCTGTATCGTATAGCTGTCCACAATATCATTACCGATAATCTCATCCGCATCCGAGGAATCAACATCTACACAAAGATACTGGTCTCCCGAACTGGTTTGCGTTGCGTCACTGTTAGTCACTTCCACCGTTACGCCTACGGCGGATGCACGATAAGCCGCAACGAAGGTGTTAATAAACAATTCGATTTCCGCATCCGGAAGATTCAAGGAATCATTGTTCGTTATATGTCCCATACCGGAATAAGTAACATTTCCCTTATTGTAAATATAATAGTTATTTCTTACATCATTCTGGGAGGAACCGAAATACTTGTCTTCATAAGTCCTTGACTTTCCGTCGGTACCACCATCCAGACAATACCAGACTACAACATCCTCCTGCTCCATATCCAACTGATAATACTGCGGGTGAGTCGTTTGAATCTGGATATTATCGTCAATGGTGTACGGATACTGGGTAATTGCTCCCGTATTCACCTTTGTTACCTCATAGGAATTGATATTTACATCCGGATCGCCGTTCTCTGTCGGATACAACGCTCTGTACAAAATACCGTTGGATAAACCCTGAATCAACGGGATTCCATATCCGTTGTCGTACTTTACCGGAGTGCCGGAACCGCCGGACGGCTTGTACGGAACATCCTTTGTAGAAGGAATATCACCTAAATTACCGGTATCATAATACTTAACAGCTCCGTATCGGTCCATGCCGAACAGGTCACGATATGCTTCTGTTATGGTTCTTCCCCAAACCTCGAAGGAACTGGTACCATTTTTACCGATACCGGAAGAGGTATCGTGGGTATACAATACCGCCTTTCCGTCATTAATGAACTCTTCAATCTTGTTTAACAACGTCACATTCGATACGCCGCTATAGACATCATCAAATCCGAGTACCAGCATATCATAAGTATCGTACAAATAATCCGGCTGCGGACTTGCTCCGCCTCCTCCGTTGATTTTTTGCAAAATCTCCGTCTGATTCATCCGGTAGAACTGAATTTCCAATCCGTTCAACTGCTTTATCTTATCATAAAACTTCTTGGAAGTACCGCCTAACTGATTCGCGTCCGTTTGGCTAACCGGCAATTTCAGATAGGTGGAATCGCCTTCCGGAACAATCTGCAATACGTCAATATGCACAACCTCATCGGCTCTTGCCTGAATCGCAGACACACCACTTTCGGAAGCATATACTTTATTGTCCTTTATCAATTCCAGTTTCCAGCTTACACTACCCACATGGCTTGTCAGCTGACGCTTTACATAATAGGAATTACCTGCTACTACTACACCGGACGAAATAGAACCGCCCTGTGTTCCGTTCGGATTTACCGCAAATACTTCTGCTCCGATATCCTCCTGTCCCTCTTTAAAGGTACCGTCTGTATTGGAATCCACAAACAACCTTACCTTATAAGAAGATCCTGCCGGTCCCTTCACCATAAACTTATAATATAACGTACGATATCCGTTGTCGTAACCGTTAATGTAACGATCCTGTACCGCATTTTCACTGTTATACAGTACCGGCAATATGGAAAATACCATCTCTACCTTTTTGTTGTCGTCAGACAACATCTGGCGAAGCTTCTCCGTCTTTTCATGAGAGCCGCCCAACTCCGCCTTATAAATCGCATGGGTTCCCGCATCGTCTATAATATCACCCAACTTATATACATTGGAATTCCGGTCGATGGTATTCGCCATAACATAGGAGGTCCCGGAATAACTGCTGAAGAAGCCTTCACCAAACAGAATTGGGAAACCTGCCTCATTGTATTCCGTCAATTTTTCCAGCGCTGCCTGTGTTAAATCATTTCCGGAATATGTGAAATACTTTTCCCTTTTATTCGATTCGTTGGTTGACAGACCCGGTGTCTTCTCATTGCGAAGCCAACCGTATAACGCACTAAAGGCACTACTGAGTTCAACCTTTGGGCCGGTATGCGCATATACAAAATTAGTTCCGTCGGTAAACTGCATGGTCGGATCATCGGAAGACTTTCTCATGCCCACATAAATCAAATCATACTCACTGATACAATCCACATGAGAACCGATAAATTCGGAGGTAGTCATGGTCTCCACAACCGGTTCCGCTACGGAATTCGTATAAGCGGCAATCAACAGCTTCCAGAACAACGGATTTGTCTCCGTCTCATAAATAGAAGACGGCTGCAACTCCAAAATCTTATACACCCTTGTACCGTATGCCGGACTCGGTCCCCAATTTACACCGCCAATCAAATAGGCCAGGCAC
>JAZNBY010000089.1:0-12094 GCA_045587325.1 Lachnospiraceae bacterium
CATAACGGAAGTAAGGGAATATATTGATAAAAATTATACACCGCAGGATAAGGAAAGAGCGGTAGAGTATTACCGGACTATGGCAGGAGTGGATTCAGAGACAGCCCGGCGTGAGGTCGAGAAGCTATTTGAACAGCGTCGTCTGGAGGGAAGAGAGCTTCCGATGCCGAAGGCATGGACCCCTACCGGTCAACAACATGAACTAGGAAATCGATTGTTTTTTGCGGGACGCTTGTTGCTGATTTTTGCTATTATTGTGGTAATCGGCGGTAGTTTTCTTATCTGTCACGAAATTCGCAAGAGTGTAAATGCGGTTTCAGACAAAGAAAGGGAAGAATGGCTGGCGGAAGGGTATGAAGTCTACAGAACCCAAGGTGGAGTAGTGGAAATTATTAACTATAAGTCTGTCGGCAGTCTGATGGAGCCGGAAAATTATGGAAGTTTCTTTGGTGGGCGATGGGGGTATTTGTACTTATTTCGACCGGAGGAGAATGAAGAACCGTATTTGGGTGTATTTTCGGAACAAGCATGGTATAATTACGATGACTTCTATGCGACGGGATTGGAATTTTTCTATTGGGATTCCGGCGTAACGGAAGAGGTTGAAATGAAAAACGGCAAGGTACAGGAAGTTATCATTGTATCTGTGGAGGATGTGGCAGCAGGATACGGAATTATGTCGGAGAATGCTGTTATGGTACAGATTGTAGCAGTTGTAATGTTTGGATTCTTTGGTGTTCTTATGGGAGCCGGTGCAATTATAATGATGGTATGCGGTAAGAAGAAGATAAAGAACAATCCTATGTAGGGGATTAGAAAAGGAATGGCGTATCACACTTATTTCAAGGTGTATATGTTTGATGTTGGTATTCTCAGTAGGAGTGGGTGAAGTAGGAGATACTTTACAAATATTAAAGGACATGCTATAATAAGTATGTCCTTTTTAGTTCCTGTCGGAACATATTTTTCCCAAATATTTTTTTGAAAATCGGTTGACAAACGGAACAGATAGTTGTATTATAATCTTAGAAAGAACATTTGTTCACGAACATATGAACGAAGAATGAATTCGGAGGAGGATTTATTTATGGCAAATACAGAGAAGATTAAAGCCTTGGAGTCGGCCCTGCAGCAGATTGAGAAACAGTACGATAAAAGTTCTGTTATGAAGCTTGGCGACACCGGTGCGAATATGAACGTAGAAGTAGTACCGAGCGGTTCCCTGAGTCTGGATGCGGCTTTGGGCCTCGGCGGTTTCCCAAAGGGACGTATCGTGGAGATTTACGGTCCGGAGTCCAGTGGTAAGACTACAGTTGCGTTGCATGCGGTAGCTGAGGTGCAGAAGAGAGGCGGCATTGCCGGCTTTATCGATGCGGAGCATGCCCTTGACCCGGTGTATGCGGCGAATATCGGAGTAGACATTAACAATCTGTATATTTCCCAGCCGGATAACGGAGAGCAGGCACTGGAGATTACGGAGACTATGGTACGCTCCGGTGCGGTAGATATTGTGATTGTGGACTCTGTGGCAGCCCTTGTTCCGAAGGCAGAGATCGAAGGCGATATGGGAGATTCCCATGTAGGCTTACAGGCACGCCTTATGTCCCAGGCACTTCGTAAGCTGACCGCTGTGATCAGCAAGTCCAATTGTATTGTTATCTTTATCAATCAGCTTCGTGAGAAGGTGGGCGTGATGTTCGGTAATCCGGAGACTACCACAGGCGGACGTGCTTTGAAGTTCTATGCATCCGTTCGTTTGGATGTAAGACGTATCGAAGCATTGAAGTCCGGCGGTGAGGTTGTCGGTAACCGTACCAGAGTAAAGGTAGTAAAGAATAAGGTGGCTCCGCCGTTCAGAGAGGCAGAGTTTGATATTATGTTCGGTCAGGGTATTTCCAAGGAAGGCGATATTCTTGACTTGGCAGTAGAAGAGAATATTATCCAGAAGAGCGGTGCATGGTTTGCTTACAATGACGAGAAAATCGGTCAGGGCAGAGAGAATGCGAAATTATATCTGAAGGAGCATCCGGAAGTGATGGACGAAGTTGAGCAGAGAGTTCGTGAAGTGTATGGATTTTCTGATCAGGAATCCGCACAGGAATAAGTGAAAATCAAAAGAATAGCGAATAAAAAGCAAAGGGAAGCTCTTAGGGGCTTCCCTATATTCTAAGTGAGGCGATGTAATATGGTGCTAGAAATACAAGAATCACAAAACGGGAAAGAAAAGCAGGAGAAAAGAGGAAAGAAGCAAACGATTTTACTGAATGGGGAAGTATATTGCCGCTGCTACTTAAAAGATTTAGTTGAAGTGGGATTAAAAGCAGGAGAAGAAGTAGATGAAGCAATGTTGGAGCGTTTGAATCGGGAGGTTTTCTTTCCGCGGGCAAAACGTCGTTCGTTGTATTTGTTAAATAAAAAGCGTTACACACGGCAAGAGATGATTCGAAAGTTAAAGTCAGACGGGTATCCGGATGCTGTTGTGGATGAGACACTTCTTTATCTGGAAAAGCTTCGGTATGTGGAAGATGTTTCCTATGCAAACGGTTACGCATTTTCTTTATTACAACGTTGCAGTGAACGGGAAGTATATCAGAAGATGCTACAGAAAGGATTTGAAAAGGAGCTTATCGCAGAGGCATTAAAGGAAGCTAGAGAAACCTATTATCTGGAAAACGGCACGACGGAGGATACAGAGCCGCCGGAGATTGTTGTGATTCGTAGTTATCTTAGAAAAAAGGGATATCAGTTCCGGCAGAGTACAGAAGAGAAGAAAAAGAAGATGATACAGGCGCTGTGTCGAAAAGGATTTCTATTTTCAGATATAAAAAAGGTGTTAGGGGAAATCGAGGAGATAGATGAGATGTCGGATGGACCGTATGAATAAAAAGAGTATATCGGTGTTACATCGGTAAAAAAGAGGTTTTGCTTAAAACAGTTGTTTTAGTGCAAAACCTCTTTTGATTATGTAGGATGAGTTTAAAGTTTAGAGTTGCTTACTTTGCAAAGCTGTAAACTTCGCCGTCCTTTAATTCCAATCCCTTTACTTTGAACAGTTCGGATACAGAAACAATCTGCCAGCCTTCTGCTACAAGTTCCGGAATCAAGATTTCCATTGCCTCTGCGGTTGTGCGGTAGGTTTCGTGCATCAGAACGATTGCACCATCTTTTTTCTGGGTACGGATGGTATTGAGAATCTGTTCTGTGGTTGCATTATCCCAGTCCTTGCTGTCGATTTGGCAGTTAATCATTGGCTCACGAACCGTAGCTTTTACGGTCGCATTAGTGGAAAGGAATGGCGGACGGATTAAGAAGTGTTCCAAACCGGTAATCTCACTTAACTTTTCAGCACATTTATTGATATCTTCCAACATTTTTTCAGGTGTCAAGTTGGTTAAATACGGGTGAGAATAGGTGTGGTTACCGATTTCAAAGCCCATATCATAAGCACGCTTGATTTCGTCCTGGTTCAGTGCATTGATTTTATTTCCCCAGTAGAAGAAGGTGGCATGCTGGCCGGAAGCTGCCAACGCATCCTGAATACGAATGGAGGTGCTGTAACTTGCAGTACCTACCGGACCGTCATCAAAGGTAAATGCAATCATCGGCTTTGAAGGATCAATCCAGGAAATATCCGCATTGTTCTCCCAAATGCCGGTATCGTTCGGGTCTACCGGAATCGGAGTCGCGGTCGGTGCCGGAGTACCGGAGTTGTATCCTGCCTTCATATGGAAGGTAACGGAATATACGGTAGACTCAGCGGAAGGATAGTTCTCTTCAGTTAAGTTGTTGTCACATGCCATAAGTCCGATACCGGCAACTTTTATATTCAGGTTTGGAGTTATGGACTTGTCTGCAATACCGCTTGTCAGACCGTCATAGGTAACGGCGACTTCAGCAAAGCCTTCGTCATAAAGCTTGAATGCCATGTTACCTACTTCACTCTTTACTTTAAAGGTAACACCGGTACAATAGCTCATATCCAGTGCTTCCGGAAGATTTAACTTAATCTCTTGGTAGATTGAATTGTACTGAAGGGAAATAGAACCGTCATCCAGCACTTCATAGGTAGTACCATAGGAGGTGTTGTAAGTCAAATCATTGAAATCGTAGGTCAAATCAACCGGTCCGTCAGCCGGGGCCTTGGTCGGTTCCGGTGTAGCAGTAGGCTTTGGAGTTGGGGTCGGTTCCGGCGTAGAAGTCGGAGCGGTTGTGGTCGTCGGCTGCGGAGTTGATGTAGCCGGACCATCGCCCCTTTCATCGGAAGACGGAGCTACCGTAGTGGTTACACCAGGGTCATTTGTGTCGTCTGCCTTTTTGTCGCTTCCGCATGCGCCAAAACATCCGAGAGCCAGGCATGCAACGGAAACGAGTGCAAGAAGTTTCTTTTTCATTTGTTCATTCTCCTTATCTTTCATTTAACTTCTCAGGTGCAGCATAATCCACACCAAAAGTTTCAGCAGTAACGGACTGCATTACCTGCGGGTGAGCCGGACGGTCACTCCAGTCAGTAGGAACGGTCGCAATACGATTTACTACATCCAGTCCTTCGATAACCTTACCGAATGCCGCATAGGAACCATCCAAATGCGGAGAAGTCTTGTGCATAATAAAGAACTGGGAACCGGCAGAATCCGGATGCTGTGCACGAGCCATGGAAAGAACACCTTCCGTATGACGAAGATTGTTCTTAAATCCATTCATAGCAAACTCACCCGGAATAGAGTAGCCCGGGCCACCCATGCCGGTACCGTCAGGACATCCGCCCTGAATCATGAAACCGTTGATAACACGGTGGAAGATGAGTCCGTTGTAAAAACCTTTATTTACAAGAGAAATAAAATTGTTTACTGTGTTCGGAGCAATTTCCGGATACAATTCTGCGCGAATCTGTTCGCCGTTTTCCATGGTAAAAGTAATAATTGGGTTCTGAGCCATAATGACCTCCTGATATGATTTATAATGTAATCGCTTTCTTTCTCATAAAAGCAAGCTAATTATAACAAATTACGTAAGAAGTGTCAAAGAAAACAGTATTAAGAAAAAGAACTTATATAGAACATATTCGTATTAAAATACGAATGCGTCAAGAATTGATAAAGAATTGGTAATTTTTTGTCAAGTTTGTCTTGCTTTTTGTTTTGATTACGGATATAATATAATCGGCGTAATTTGGAAGTTCTTTTTATGCCGCTTTGATATTTCGGTTCTACTGAAGTAATATTATAGAAAAATGGAGGCAGTAAGGATGAGTAGTACAACAAAATTGTCGGCAAGAGATCGTATCGCGACCTTGCTTGATGACAGCAGCTTTGTTGAAATCGGTGCTCTTGTAACCAAGAGAAATACGGATTTCAATCTGGCGCAGACAGATGCTCCGTCTGATGGTGTTATTACCGGTTACGGTTTGATTGACGGAAGCCTTGTTTATGTTTACAGCCAGGACGCAGAGGTGTTAAACGGCACCATGGGCGAGATGCATGCAAAGAAGATTGTGAGCATGTATGACCTTGCATTAAAGGTGGGTGCTCCGGTCATCGGCTTAGTAGACTGTGCAGGTATGCGTTTACAGGAGGCTACAGATGCACTGGCAGCGTTCGGTAATGTTTATCTGAAGCAGAGCATGGCATCCGGTGTAATCCCGCAGATTACCGCAGTGTTCGGTACATGCGGTGGCGGGTGTGCAGTTTCCGCAGCAATGAGTGATTTTACGTTCATGTCGGAAGAAGGAGCAAAGTTATTTGTGAATTCCCCGAATGCAGTTGAGGGCAACTTTGTAGGTAAGTGTGATACTTCCGCAGCAAAGTTCCAGGCAGAAGCAGGCGTAGTTGATGTTGTAAAGGAAGACGAAGCAGCAGTATTAGCTTCTATCCGTACTTTAGTATCTTATCTGCCGAGCAACAATGAGACCGATTGCTCCGTGGATTGTGCAGATGATTTAAACAGAGCAACCGCAGCATTTGCTGATGAAGTGGCAGATCCGGCTGTTGCACTTGCAGATATCGCAGATAATGGTGAGTTCTTCGAAGTGAAGGCTTCCTATGCGAAGGAAATGGTTACTGGTTTCATTCGTTTGAACGGTACCACCGTTGGTGCGGTAGCTAATCGTACCGCAAAGTTTGATGAAAACGGAAAGACTGTAGAGAAGTTTGATGCAGTACTTACCACAAAGGGCTGCTACAAGGCAGAGAGCTTTGTAGAATTCTGTGATGCATTCGGTATCCCGGTACTTACCCTTACCAATGTAACCGGTTATGCAGCTACCATGTGTGAAGAAAAGTCTGTTGCAATTGCAGCAGCAAAGCTTACCAACGCTTTCGCAACCGCTACGGTTCCGAAAGTAAATATTGTATGTAAGAACGCTATGGGCAGTGCTTATATTACCATGAACTCCAAGCACATCGGTGCGGATATGGTATTTGCATTAGAAGATGCGAAGATTGGTATGATGGATTCTAAGCTTGCAGCTCAGATTATGTATGCAGGTGAGGATGAGGCTGTTCGTAACGAGAAGGCGGCTGAGTATGATGCAGTTCAGAGCAGTGCGGTAGCAGCTGCAAAGCGCGGTTATGTAGACAGTATCATTTCTGCAGACGCAGTAAGACAGCAGCTTGTATATACCTTTGAAATGCTGTATACCAAGAGAGAGGCACGTCCGTCCAAGAAGCACGGAACTGTTTAGTGAGGTGACACGATGAATACAACAGTATTTTTAAGCAGCTACTGGGATAAAATCAGCGGTGCTATGGCGGAAGCCGTTCCGAATACCGTAATCGGTATTTTGGTTGTATTCTGTTCTTTGCTTCTTTTTACCTTTATCATTTCTCTGTTTAAGTATATCAATAAGGCAGAGAACAAGATGAAAGCAAGAAAAGAAAAGAAACAGGAAGCAAAAGAGATTCCGGCACAGGCAATCGATAATGCAGTAGCACAGATTGCAGAGGCAGAAACCGTAGATCTTTCCGACGACCTTGCATTGGTAGCGGTAATTACCGCAGCAATCCATGCATACGAGGAAGCAAACGGCAATGTGGCAGCAGTAGCAAATGGTTTGGTAGTACGTTCCATCCGCAGAAAGACAGTAAAGAGCGGTTGGCAGAATGCATAATTCATTATTATAATTGGAGGTTCATTATGAAGACTTATACGATTACCGTAAATGGCGTTGCATATGATGTAACAGTAGAAGAGGGTGCAGGCGCAGTAGCAGCACCGGTTGCAGCAGCTCCTGTAGCAGCACCGAAGGCAGCACCGGCAGCAGCACCGAAGGCAGCAGCACCGGCAGCTACCGGCGCAGCAGGCGCAGTAAAGGTTAACGCTCCGATGCCGGGTAAGATTTTGGCAGTGAAGACCCAGGTTGGCGCAGCAGTAAAGAAGGGTGAAGTGATCCTTATTCTTGAGGCAATGAAGATGGAGAACGAAATCGTTGCTCCGCAGGATGGTACCATTGCAAGTGTGAATGTTTCCGTTGGTGCAAGCGTTGAATCCGGTGAGGTAATGGTAACGTTAAACTAACATAAAGAGGAGGACATCACATGGGCAATATAGGTGAAACGCTGATGGGATTGTTAGAGAAGACCGGTTTTACCCAGCTTTACTGGGGAAACTATCTTATGATCGGTGTTGCTCTTTTCTTTCTCTATCTGGCGATTGTAAAAGGGTATGAGCCGCTTTTGCTAGTGCCGATTTCCTTTGGTATGTTACTTGTTAATCTTTGCCCGGGCATTATGGCAGAGCCGTACACAACATACTATAATTCGGCTGGTGAAGTGGTTTGTTACCTGACAGGTAATGAATATACAAATGCAGCAAAAGAAGTGATAACGCAACCGATTGCTGAAATTATGGCAACGGTAGATCCGTCCAAGACGGTGGAAACCGCAGGCGGTTTGCTTCACTATTTCTTCATGTTAGACGAACTTGCAATCCTTCCGTGTTTGATTTTCATGGGCGTAGGCGCTATGACAGACTTCGGACCGCTTATTGCAAACCCGAAGAGCTTTTTACTTGGTGCAGCAGCACAGATCGGTATCTTCGGTGCATATTTCTTTGCAATTTTGCTTGGATTTAACGGAAAGGCAGCAGCAGCAATTTCCATTATCGGTGGTGCGGATGGAGCGACATCCATTTTCCTTGCGATGAAGCTTGGTCAGACAGAACTGATGGGACCGATTGCGGTTGCAGCATATTCCTACATGTCGTTGGTTCCGATTATTCAGCCGCCGATTATGCGACTGTTAACTACGGAAAAAGAGCGTAAGATTAAAATGGAACAGCTTCGTCCGGTTTCAAAGTTGGAGAAGGTATTGTTCCCGATTATTGTAACTATCGTGGTTGTATTGTTACTTCCGGATACGGCAGCACTTGTTGGTAGTTTGATGCTTGGTAACTTGTTCCGTGAGTCCGGTGTGGTAAAGCAGTTGCAGGAGACCGCATCCAATGCATTGATGTACATCGTAGTAATTTTACTTGGTACTTCCGTTGGTGCAACCACCAGTGCACAGGCATTCCTTCGTGTGGAAACCTTAAAGATTGTTGCACTTGGTCTTGTTGCGTTTGCAATCGGTACTGCATGCGGTGTATTGTTTGGTAAGTTGATGTGCGTTGTAACGAAGGGCAAGGTAAATCCGCTCATCGGTTCCGCCGGTGTATCCGCCGTGCCGATGGCAGCTCGTGTATCCCAGAAGGTTGGTGCAGAGTACGATCCGTCCAATTTCCTTCTCATGCATGCAATGGGTCCGAACGTTGCCGGTGTTATCGGTACTGCAGTAGCAGCCGGTGTATTCATGGCAATTTTCGGTGTATAATATTTGAAATAATACAGGAGGTTCACAATGGCAGTAAAGATTACAGAAACCATTTTACGTGATGCACATCAGTCTTTGATTGCAACCCGTATGACAACGGAACAGATGCTTCCGATTATTGATAAGATGGATAAGGTCGGCTACCACTCTGTAGAGTGTTGGGGCGGTGCTACCTTCGATGCTTCCTTGCGTTTCTTAAAGGAAGATCCGTGGGAGCGTTTAAGAAAGCTTCGTGACGGCTTTAAGAATACCAAGTTACAGATGTTATTCCGTGGACAGAACATTCTCGGTTACAATCATTATTCCGATGATGTAGTAGAGTATTTTGTTCAGAAGTCCATCGCAAACGGTATTGATATCATTCGTATTTTCGACTGTTTCAATGATTTGCGTAACTTAGAGACCGCAGTTAAGGCGGCTAACAAGGAAAAGGGACATGCACAGATCGCTCTTGCATACACCCTTGGTGACGCATATACCTTAGATTACTGGAAAGAGACCGCTCGTCAGATTGAAGAGATGGGTGCAGATTCCCTTTGTATTAAGGATATGGCAGGTCTTTTGGTTCCGTATGAGGCAGATAAGCTTGTTAAGGCCCTTAAGGAAGGCACCAAGCTTCCGATTCAGCTTCATACCCACTACACTTCCGGTGTAGCTGCAATGACCTACATGAAGGCGGTTGAGGCAGGTTGTGATATCATTGATACCGCAATGTCTCCGTTCTCCATGGGTACCAGCCAGCCGGCAACGGAAGTTATGGTTGAGACCTTTAAGGGAACCGAGTACGATACCGGTTTGGATCAGAATCTGTTAGCAGAAATCGCAAATTACTTCCGTCCGATGCAGGAAGAGGCATTAAAGACCGGTCTCCTGAATCCGAAGGTTATGGGCGTAGACATCAAGACCTTGCTTTATCAGGTTCCGGGTGGTATGCTTTCCAACCTTGTTTCCCAGCTTAAGGAAGCAAATGCAGAAGATAAGTTCTATGATGTATTAAAGGAGATTCCGGAGGTTCGTAAGGACTTCGGTGAGCCGCCGCTTGTTACCCCGTCTTCCCAGATCGTTGGTACCCAGGCAGTGCTTAACGTACTTCAGGGCGAGCGTTACAAGATGGTTACGAAGGAATCCAAGAAGGTTCTTGCAGGTGAGTTCGGTCAGACCATTAAGCCGTTCAATCCGGAAGTGCAGAAGAAGGCAATCGGTGATGTAGAGCCGATTACTTGCCGTCCGGCAGACAAGATTGCTCCGCAGCTTGCTAAGTTTGAGGAGGAAATCAAGGAATGGAAGCAGCAGGATGAGGACGTTTTATCCTATGCACTGTTCCCGCAGGTTGCTATGGAGTTCTTTAAGCACCGTCAGGCACAGCAGACGAAAGTTGATGTGAATGCGGCTGATACCAAGAACCAGGCATACCCGGTCTAAGTGAATAACCAGAGGCTGTCGCTTTTGCGGCAGCCTTTTTTTGTGGAGAGGAAGGATTTGTGGCTCAAAAAATGTATGGAAGAGTTACGGAAAGTGGCTTGAAAGAATTCCTCATTATCTGTGGGCTCCGGATGTAAGTCTTTCTAATTGCTTCGAAAAGAATAATAAATAGGCATGCAACCGGTCTCAATGCGACCTCCTGTCTTATTGAGACACTCGCTTGGACGTCCGTGTCAAGCGTTGCAGAGTGCTAACGAAGCAATAAGAAAGTCTAGCATCCTACGCGATAAAGATAATTCAAAATTCTTTCAAATCACTTTCCTGCATCTTTTCAAAGTTTTTTTGAGCCACAAAGCCTTCTTGCTTACAAGAGAGTCTGCCGCAAAGTGACGGTTTCTTTTAAATTAATGTAGGTGGGATATGCCAGTTTTTTGGAGAAGGGATAATAGGAAGGTTATAACCTTACAGGTAACAGTCGATATAAAGAATAGTTGGGGTGGTGATTATTTGATAAGTTGTTTGGAGGGATAGCAATGAGAGTTCAACCGAGAAATGCTTTTTATACCGGGGCTTATGCGGTTTTGCGGAATACGAAGAGTGGTTCGCCTTTTCCTTATTCTGTGAAGGCGGAAGGGTTCGGACGATTAGGAACAGGAAAGAGTCTGTTCGGGTTTGCTACGGTGACGATTACAGAGCATATGGTGACGGCAAAGTATGGGACTAAAATTACGAATGGTTCGAGAGTTCAGATGAAAACAACCGGCAGTAATAAGCCGGAGGCTTTTATAGAGGTTTCCAAGGAGAAACTTGAGGAGGTAAAGCTTCCGGAGTCCTTTGATAAGCTGAAGGAGCAGTCCTCTTTTTATTATCACGGAGAGACAATTTCGGATTATGAATTGATTCAGACGGCGGTTGCTCTTGGAAAGATGGAGCTTCCACCGGAGGATGCTAAGAACGGTTCTGTGTATGCGTGGGAAGCGTTTGAAGTGCTGGTAAAGGATGAGGCGGCACCGAAATACGGTTGGTCCGATACGTTGTATTCGGAGGACGGAAAGTATACTTTTACGAAGGATGCAAACGGTAAGTACAAGATGCATCTGATTGATGACGCTGGGATGGGAGCATCGGTGGAGGATATTGCCAATTGGATGATGAGCGGTACGCCGAACCGGAATATCGAAACAAGATATCTGAATTATCTTCGTACGGTGGATCCGGATTTGTATGAGAAGGCCATGCAAATCGGTACGGAAGTGCGGAATTACGGGTTTATGGAGGATTTATACGGTCAGGGGATTTTAAGTGAAACGCAAAACATCTATGATTTGAGCTTGCTTGGTTTGTTATTCGGAAAAGATGCGGAGGAGATGCGTTCTTTACTTAATAAATGCAAGGATACTGGGAATTTTCTGGAACTTTTGGAGTTGTATCGTACGGACGGAGCCGGCTCTTTGGCTCGACTTCGGGGGAAACAGTTAAAAAGCGGCGGGATTGTTTAAACGTGAGGTATCATTAAGATTTTGTAAGTGTTGGTCGATATAATATAATAGAAATGTACGTAAATGGACTTACGGCACGGACTACAAGGAGGTAGCGTTATGGGAATTGAATCGATACTCAGCAATATGCATATTGCGAACAATGCTTACGGCACGAAGGATGCAAAGGAAACAAAGGAAGCGAAGGCGTCAAATGAAGTAAGTGTGGAAAATCAGATCGAAGCCGGCAAAAAGGTGGATGTAAAGGGCAAAACCATCGGTCAGCCGAAGCTTAGTGAAAAGGCGGCGAAGTATTACGAGGAGTTGAAGTCCAAGTACAAAAATATGGATTTTATCCTGGTAAGCAAAGATATGAAGGAGATGGCGAAG
>JAZNBY010000090.1:0-11844 GCA_045587325.1 Lachnospiraceae bacterium
AGAATTGACCGCTACGGTGGAAGATGTTGCCAACATTTCCGAGGAAAGCGCAAAGAACGCAGTGACTGCAGCTACAAGCGCAACGAATGCGGCAGAGAATGCAAAGCAGAACGGTAAGAAAATCGGTCAGCTTACGGAAGCGATGGACCGCATCACTGCAACTTCAAAGGAGATTGAAAATATTATTTCCGCAATTGAAGATATTGCATCCCAGACCAATCTTTTGTCCTTAAATGCGTCCATTGAGGCGGCGAGAGCCGGAGAAGCAGGAAAAGGCTTTGCGGTGGTTGCGGATCAAATCGGTAAGCTTGCGTCCGATAGCGCAAAGTCTGCGGTATCCACGAGAGAATTAATCAGCAAGTGTTTGCAGGAAGTGGAATCCGGCAATGTAATTGTGAATGAAACCATCGAATCTTTCGGTAGTGTACTTACAAATATGGAAGCGTTTGCCGGTATGGCATCCGGTGCGGCAGAAGCATCTAAGGAGCAGGCAAATATGTTAAAGCAGGTAGAGGCGGGAATCGGTCAGATTTCGTCGGTTGTACAGAGCAATTCCGCATCTGCACAGGAAACTTCCGCAATGAGTGAAGAGCTTTCAACACAAGCTACTAAGCTGGAAGAACTTATAGGAAGATTTGAGTTGCGGGAACTGTAGAAAATAAAGTTGTTGATATGAAAATACAATAAGGATAAAGAAAAACGTCGCGCGTAGCGGCGTTTTTTTACGCTATAGGAAATATTAATATTTCAGAAACATTTCTTGAAAAACTCAGAAACAACTGGACGATATGATAAGGTCACAAAGTCAAGCAAAACAAATTCAAAAAACAAAGGAGAGAGCAGACATGGAGAACGTAAAGATAGCAGGAAACAAAATCGCAGAGGCAGTAGGAAACGGTTACAAGAAGATTGAGAATGGTGTAGTAACAGGGTACAAGAAAATCGAGACCGCTGTGGTGAACGGATTCGGCAAGGTGGTAGACAAGTGTGTAGAAAAGCTTTTCGCGAAGGAAGGCGAGACGGTGGAAGAAGCAAAGGCGAGACTTGCAAGAAAGAAATTAGATAAAAGATAACAAAAAAGAAAAACACAGAAACAATAAAAAAAAGGAGAGAACAATTATGAACAGAAACAATCAGGAATTTATGGTACAGAAGATTCGCACCCAGTACATGGAGAAGGAAATGACACAACTTGACGAATTGAAGACATTGGATGCAAAGGTAAAACGTCCGGTAAATACATTCTCTTATATTTTCGGAAGTATCGGTGCGCTTATTATGGGAAGCGGAATGAGCCTTGTTATGACGGACATCGGTACTACCATCGGAGTAGAGAATGCGATGATTCCGGGTGTCATTGTGGGATGTGTAGGACTGTTTCTTGCACTGATCAATTATCCGATTCATAAGAAACTGCTCTCTTCCCGTAAAAGAAAATATGCGGACCGCATTATGAGGCTCAGCGATGAGATTATGGAGAATCAGTAGAAGCTAATTTTTTAAAACAGAAACAAAACTTTAACATTTCTGTGGTATGATGGTTGCAAAGTATGCGATGCGGAGGTTATGTGATGTTTAAAATCTTAGTAGTAGAAGATGATAAGGACTTAAATAAAACCGTCTGTTCCTTTTTGAATCACAGCGGATACGAAGCAACCGGATGCCTCAATGCCAATGATGCTTATGATGCACTTTACGAGAATGTATTTGATTTGATTGTATCGGATATTATGATGCCGGGCGTTGACGGGTTTGAATTTGCAGGGAATGTGCGAAAATTAAACGAAGATATCCCGATTCTTTTCATGACTGCCAGAGACGATATGGCGTCCAAACAGCGGGGATTCCGTATCGGTGTAGACGATTACATGGTAAAGCCGATTGATTTGGATGAGCTGTTTTTACGCATCGGAGCTCTTCTTCGTCGGGCGAAGATTGCGGCGAGCCGAAAGCTTCAAATCGGGGACTTTGTTATGGACGCAGACGAGCATACGGCATATTTGAAGGATGAGGAAATCTCTCTTACGAACCGGGAGTTTGACATTTTATATAAGCTGCTTTCTTATCCGAAAAAGACATTCACCAGATTACAACTGATGGATGAGTTCTGGGATGCGGATACGGAAACGGCTCCGAGAGCGGTGGATGTGTATATGACAAAGCTTCGGCAGAAACTGTCGGACTGTACGGATTTTGAGATTGTAACCGTTCATGGGCTCGGATATAAGGCGGTGGTAAAATGAGAAGCGGAACGTTGAAACACAAAATCTCCAAAGGAATTTACAGTTATTTGCTCTTTTTTCTTTTGGTTGCGTTCTTGGTATCCTGCTCCACTATGTTATTTGTGACGATACTAACGGATACCCTGCAGTTGGAACTGAATGAGCAGAATTTAAATGCTGCGGCAAAACTGACCTTTTTGAATGTAATTATTCTCAGTGTGTTGTTTACTGCCATCGACGGAATCAGGCGAAAGCTGACGACAGGGAAGATAACCCGTCGCATTGCGGATGCTGCGAAACGGGTGGTGCAGGGCGATTTTTCCGTACGTATTGCACCGGCGAGCCGATTTAGTGCGGACGAAAACTTTAATGAAATCATTGACTGTTTTAATACTATGACAGAGGAATTATCCGGGGTAGAGACCCTGCGGACGGATTTTATTGCCAATGTGTCCCATGAGATGAAGACGCCTCTTGCGGTAATGCAAAATTACGGTACGCTTTTGCAGACGCCGAACCTGGATGAGAAAAAGAGGATGGAGTATGCAAAGGGAGTAACGGATGCGTCCCGTCGCCTGGCGGATATGATGACCAATATTTTAAAACTGAATCGTCTGGAAAAGCAACAGATTTATCCGAAAATCGAAGAGTACGACTTGGGCGAGCAGTTGTGCGAATGCTTACTTTCTTATGAAACGGTATGGGAAGATAAAAACATTGAGATAGAAACGGAACTGGAAGATGGGGTAAAGGTTACGGCGGACAGTGAATTATTGTCCCTGGTATGGAACAACCTGTTTTCCAATGCATTTAAATTTACGCCGGAAGGCGGAAACGTGTCGGTTTCTTTGGAAGCAGACGAGACTTATGCGATTGTACATGTAAAGGATACCGGCTGCGGAATGTCGGCAGAGGTAGGTGCCCATATGTTTGAAAAGTTTTACCAGGGAGATACCTCTCATGCAACCCAGGGAAACGGACTGGGGCTGGCTTTGGTAAAGCGGGTAGTGGATATTATGCAGGGTGAAATCAGTGTGGAAAGTGAAGTGGGGAAAGGAAGTACATTTACGGTGAAAATCCGGAGGAACTGATATGAGAGATTGGAAAGCGTTGGTACGGAAATATTTATATCCACCGGTGTGGCTGATGATTCTGTTATCTGTGATTTCGGCGACGGCTTTGGTGCTTGTTTTTGTAAAAGGCTGGGAGATGTCACCGGTGGCCTATGTGGTTTATGTGGGGGCTTCTTACACATTGACAGTGGTGTGTCTGGAATGTATAAAAACCTTCCCGGGGTATTATCGTAACATCCGAAGGAAAGTGTATGACAACAGATATGCCAATCGGTATCTGACAGATCCGGTATTTAAAAACCACGTGAAGTTGTATGCATCCTTATTCGGAAATCTGATCTATGTTGCCATAAACGGAATCTCGGCGGTGGTATACCACACGAACTGGTTTGGGATTTTCGCCGGATATTACGGCATTATGGCGGTACTGCGTTTTTTGTTGCTTCGCTATGAAGGGAAACATCAAATCGGAGGGAGCCGGTTGGGAGAACTAAAACGTTCCAGACTTTGTGCCTACATTCTGACGACGGTGAATCTGGCCTTGTCGGGCGCGGTACTGATGATGGTGTTGTTTGACCGGGGGTTTTATTATCAGGGGCTTTTGATTTATGTCATGGCGGTATATACCTTTTTTATCACCACATCTGCCATTGTTGAGATGGTGAAATATCGAAAATACAACAGTCCGGTCATGTCCATTTCCAAAAGCATCCGACTGGCATCTGCGTTGTTTTCCATGCTATTTTTGGAAACGGCTATGCTGTCTCAGTTCGGAGAGGAAACCTCTCCTATGACAAAAAAAGTATTGATCATGGCTACCGGCGGCGGAATCAGTGTTGTGGTGGTAACCCTTGCAATTTACATGATTGTTCGTACTACGAAGGAAATCAATGAATATAAAAGAAAGATAGAGGAGTAAAAGTTTCATGGAAAATCAAAACAAAAAAGAAGGATTTAGCTTCACTTATTCCGCAAAGGAACAGGAAGAGTTAAAGAAGATACGTGAAAAATATGAAACCAGAGAAGAAACGAAGTTAGAGCGTCTGCGCCGGTTGGATGCGGGCGTGACAAAGAAAGCAACCGTTTTTTCTTTGGTAGTCGGTATTTTAGGTGCTTTGATTCTTGGCAGCGGAATGAGCATCATTATGACGGAGTTCGGTGCTTTTCTTGGTCTGCAGGGCATGCCGGGAATTTTGGTCGGAATCGCTCTTGGATTGTTGGGCATGCTTTTGGTTGCCCTTGCTTATCCTCTTTATCAGCGGATAATAAAGAAAGAACGGGAACGGATTGCACCGGAAATTTTAAGACTGACGGATGAACTGCTTTTGTAATCGGAATGAGTGGAAGAATGTGAAAATGAAAAGGGGCGTTTGTTTACCCCTTAAAATACTGTGCCCGGTATCTGCTCGGTGAGATACCGGCATTTTTTTGAAATGATTTAAAAAAGTAGGCATAACTGGAGTAGCCTAATTTTTCCTGTACTTGTGATACGGTGTAACCTTCCCGGAGCAGGGATTGCGCCGAGGTGATTTTTTGCAGGGTAATGTAGTGGCTGACCGAAGTATGGGCATGCTTTTTAAACAACCGGGACAGATAGTCCGGATGCAGGTAAAAATGTTTTGCTAAGTCGGTTACCGTCAGGGGCTCGTTGATATGCTCCTGAATATAGGCAATCATGTCGTTGATGTGTTTCTGGGTGGAAGAAATCGGGAAAGAGCGATTGCTTTCCGGTGCCAGACGGTTCACGGTTTCGTTTAGTACGTCAAGGAAGGAGAACAGGTGCGCCAAGGCCTTCGGAGAGGAATTGTCCGGGTGGGACTGCAGTATTTGAAAATGGTGAAGCAGAGTCTCTCTTTCGATGGTATCCGGTGTCAGCAAAAGCGTGGTGCTTCGCTTCAGGTAAGAAAAGGCTTCTTTGTTATTGAAAAAAACGGCATCCAGCCAGGAAGTATTGATGCTGAGAATATAACGTTCGTATATGGTTCCGGCTTCATGATAGAGCTGATGGACGCAAAAAGGCGGAATGATAAGTAAGGTTCCGGCAGGAACCTTGGATACGGTATCGTTTAAAAGGACATCCGGGAGGTCGGACAGGGTAAAATAAAGCTCCACGCCGTTATGGGAGTGGGGGCCCACCGGATCGGCGGGACTATCCTTCCGGTACACTGCATCAAAAGGAGATGTGATGGGAAAGGACAGGACAGGAGTCCATTTTTTATTGTTGTGATTGTCCATGGATGGTACCTCCTTTATAAAGTCGGAAAATTGCATAAATCATGTACTTTATGTATATATTAAACCATTTTTGCTTGTTTTACAATAGAAATAAAGAAAAGAGAATCCGAAAGGAGAAAACACATGGAACAGGTAAGACTTGGTATTATCGGAATCGGTGGAATGGGAACGAATCATGTAAACACCCTGTTAAAGGGATTGGTTCCGGAGATGAGATTGTCTGCGGTGGCGGATATCAGACAGAGCAGACTGAACTGGGCACGGGAAAATCTTCCGGCAGAGGTGGCGGTTTTTGATGACGGCAGAAAGTTAATCGACTCCGGCACCTGTGATGCGGTTTTAATCGCAACACCGCATTATCTGCATCCGGAATTTGTCATCTATGCACTGGAGCACGGGGTACATGCCATCAGTGAAAAGCCTGCGGGGGTGTATACGAAACAGGTGCGTGAGATGAACGAGGTGGCAAAAAAGAGTGATAAAGTATTTGCTATTATGTTAAATCAACGTACCAACTGTGTGTACCGGAAGCTTCACGATATGATTGAAAGCGGCGAACTGGGGGCCATGAAGCGTGTGAACTGGATCATTACCGACTGGTATCGTACCCAGGCATACTACGATGCGGCAGGCTGGAAGGCTACCTGGGACGGTGAAGGCGGCGGTGTTTTACTGAACCAGAGCCCGCATCAGTTGGACCTTTTGCAGTGGCTTTGCGGCATGCCGACAAAGGTAAGAGCGTTTTGCCACGAGGCAAAATGGCATGACATCGAGGTAGAGGACGACGTAACCGCATATTTGGAATTTGAAAACGGAGCAACAGGTGTGTTTGTTACCACCACCGGAGATGCACCGGGCACCAACCGTCTGGAGTTGACCTTTGAGATGGGTAAGATTATATGCGAATACGATAAGCTTACGTATTATAAGCTGGCAGAGAACGAACGGACCTTCTGTATGACAGAGAAGGAAGGATTTAAGAAACCGGATATGACCTGTGTGGAGATTGAGACCGACGGAAAGAACGAGCAGCATGCAGGTGTGTTAAAAGCCTTTGCGGACCGGATTTTGCACGGCGGTAAGCTGGTGGCGGAAGGCGAAGAGGGCATCCGCGGCTTGACCTTGTCCAATGCCATGCATTTGTCTTCCTGGCTGGATAAAACCATTGAGTTGCCGTTTGATGAAGAGCTGTTTCTAACGGAACTGAATAAGAAGCGTGCTTTGTCCAAGAAAAAAGAGGACAAGGGCATTGTATTTGATACGACGGGGACATTTTAGGTGCGGATAGACATAAGTAATTAGATAGAGCAAGGCGTAGGATATGCAAAACGGACATATCCGGAAAGGTGGAAAAAGGATGAGAAAAGACTATTTATTAACCGGATTTGCGGATGAGATCGCAGGGGATTTGACTACCCAGATAGCGAACTTACAAAAGCTTGACATGCATTATGTGGAGATGCGTGGTGTGGACGGAAACAATTTGATTTACCATTCCGATGAAAAGGTAAAAGAAATTAAAGAACGGCTGGATGGGGCAGGAATTGCACTGTCTGCGCTGGGCTCCCCGCTTGGTAAAATCGGAATCGAAGACCCGTTTGAAAAGCATTTTGATGAGTTTAAGCGCGGGGTAGAAATTGCCCATAAGATGGAAACAAAGAATATCCGTATGTTCAGCTTTTACATACCGGAAGGAAAAAATGCGGAATACAAGGAGCAGGTATTTGACCGTCTGGGACGATTTGTGGATTATGCGACTGCCAATGATGCAGTGCTCTTACATGAGAATGAAAAGGACATCTATGGTGAAAAGGCAAAGGAATGCAGAGAACTGATGGATGCATTCTACGGAGACCACTTTAAGGCAATCTTTGACTTTGCAAACTTCGTACAGGCAAAACAGGACACCTTGGAGGCGTATGAACTGTTAAAGGACTATATCGCTTATATCCACGTAAAGGACGCACTGTGGGAGAATGGAAGTGTCGTACCGGCAGGTATGGGAGACGGCAACGTAGCGACTATTTTAAAGAAGTTATACGAAAAGGGCTATAATGGATTCTTATCACTGGAACCGCATCTGTTTAATTTCTCCGGTTTTGCGGGACTGGAGCGTGACAAGGAAGCCATCGCCGGTGGCGAGGTAAAGGTATTAAGCGGTGCTGAGGCTTTTGCGCTGGCCCATGACAGCTTGATAAAGATTTTGGGAGAGATGTAATTGAAAACGAGATGAGTTTAAATACAGGGCTGTTGCAGAAATGCAACGGCCCTGCTTGTTTTTGTAAGGAAGATTTGAACTCGTTTGGGATATCTGCTTCTCAAAATATAATGCTATAAACGGAATCGTGTGCTATAATTGTGAGTGTAAAGGAAAGGTAGGTAACCAGATGGGAACAAAGGTGGTCGTGAAGGATTATTTTGCATACGGGGAGCGGTACTTCTTTCATGAGGCGAGTAACCGGTATTCTCACGTCATCGGTCACTTTTGTTTCTCGGATGAGTTTGAAAAGGTAGGTGAACCGTTGGAAGAAGGAAACGAAGTGTTGTGGTTGCCGTATGAAGAAGCGGTAAGAGATATGTTTCATCCCCATCATGCATGGGCGGTGGAACTGATTAAGGAACGGAAGGATAACCAAGGGGCGCAAGAAACGTTGAAATAAAATAGCGGGAGAAAATATGAACAGAGATAAGATAAAGTGGATATTTTTTGATATGGGTTCCACCTTGATTGATGAATCGATTGCGATAGAGCATCGGATTAGAGAAGTCATTGAAGGAACCGATATTACATATGAACAATTCCTGGAGAAAAAAGTTTTCTTCGCAAAACAAAATAAGCCGGCGGATTTGGAAACCTTAAAATACTTCGACTTGATGAAAACTCCTTGGCACAAGGAAGATGAGCGGTTGTACCCGGATGCATCAGAGTGTCTGGAACGTCTTCACAAACGCTACAAGATAGGAATTGTTGCGAATCAGTCCCTAGGAAGTGAAGAGCGCCTGAAAAAGTTCGGAATCCGGAAATACATTGATGTGCTGGTGGCTTCCGCAGAAGAGGGAGTTGCTAAACCGGACAGACGCATTTTTGAAATTGCGCTTGCTCGGGCAGGTTGTAAACCGGAGGAGGCTGCAATGGTGGGTGATCGTCTGGATAACGATATTGTTCCGGCGAATGAACTGGGAATGTATACGATTTGGATTAAGCAAGGGAACTGGGTTTATGCAAAGCCGAAGGAAAGAATGGAATATCCAGATTGGACGATTCAGAGTTTGAAAGAGTTGGAAGAGCTTGTTGAAATAATAAGGAGGTAGTGGAAGGAATGAAAAAGCTAGCAATTATATTTCCGGGCGTAGGTTATACCATGGATTGTCCGCTTCTGTACTATGCAAGTTTTTTGTATGAAGCGAAGGGATACGAGCAAATCCATATGAAGTACAACAGTATCTTATTGAATCCGGATTTAACGAGAGAAGAAAAGACGCTGCAGGCCAGAGACTACGTGTGGGAAAAGGCAAAGGATATCGACTTTGCAGCATATGATGAAGTTGTCTTTTTGTCCAAAAGTTTCGGGACCGCGGAAGCAGGGTATCTGGCAGAAAAGCTTGAAATAAACCCGGTACAGATCTATCTGACCCCGATGCCGAGGGCACTACCATATATCAAGGAAGTAGATACAGTGGTAATCGGAACTGCAGATGAGGTGTATCCGGAGTGCAAGACATATTTTGACGAGCATGGGGTACAACCATTGTACATAGAAGGGGCGAATCACTCGCTGGAAATAAAAGGAAAGCCTTTTGAGAGTTTGGAGATATTAAAAGACGTGATAAAGTTTATAGAGGGGTAAGTTTTTTCTGCTTGAGAGGCCGGATCAAATGTCGGAATAAAACGTTGCGAAAAACCGGTGTTCTTTGTGACCTCCTCCCCTCTTTTGTTGTCTGTTAGTGTGTAAGGCCTTATTACATACGGAAGGAGATAGTTATGGACGATCGGCAGATTATAGCATTGTACAATGAGCGCTCGGAGGCTGCCCTGTCGGAGACTGCGACAAAATACGGGAAGTACTGCCGCGCTATCGCATACAACATCCTGTACAACGAGGAAGACAGCGAGGAGTGTGTAAACGATACCTGGATGCGGGCTTGGGAAGCTATCCCGCCCCAGTATCCGAGTAAATTGTCGGCGTTTCTTGGAAAAATCACCCGGAATCTGGCACTGAACCGTTATAAGCAGAATGTTGCGAAAAAGCGGGGAGGCGGTCAGACGATGTTGGCGTTGGAAGAACTTGCCGAGTGTGTTTCGGGGACAGACAGTACAGAAGCAGCAACAGAGGAAGCGCTTCTCATAGAGGTGCTGAATCGTTTTCTGGGGGATCTTCCTACGGAAAAACGTAAGATGTTTCTGCGCCGGTATTGGTATCTCAGTTCCGTAAAGGAAATTGCAGAGGATTTCGGTCTGGGGGAGAGCAATGTGAAAATGACGTTACTCCGTATCAGAGAACAGTTGAAATCGGTTTTGGAGAAAGAGGGTATCACACTATGAAAAATGAGAAATTATTGGATGTCATCGGACAAGTAAAAGAAGAATTTATAGAGGAAGCGGCACCGAAGAAAGAAGCAGAAGAAGAAACGAAGAAGAAAAAATCTTTCCGGCCGTGGCTTGCGTGGACGGCTCTGGCGGCCTGTGCGGTGCTTGTTATCGGATTTGGCGTACCTCGGTTGTTTACAGGTGAGGGAAAGGATAAACTTTCTTCCTGGCCGGAAGAAGAGTATTCAGGGGATACGATGATTGATGAGCTTCTTCCCCGCGAGGACACCGCGAAGGATACCGCGAAGGATTTTACAACAGTGTTGCCGGAGTCGGAACAGTGGATATCTCCGGACTGGGGTGTGGTTCTTAGGGCAAAGGATGTGACACCTGCGGGCCTGACCCTGATATGCACACAGGAAGGCGGTAATCCTACCGGGGAGATTGTTTGCGGAACGGACTATTACCTGAGCGTGAAGAATGGGGAAATCTGGGAATCGGTTTCCGCTGTAATCGAAAACTATGCATGGGATGGTATAGCATATCCGATTGAGGAAGGCAAGGATAGGGTATTCGAGATTTCCTGGGAATGGCTGTACGGGAAACTGCCGGCAGGCACCTATCGATTGACCAAAGGCTTTTTGGATTTTAGGGGCACCGGAGATTATGATACTGGAAAGTATTGGGTGGAGTTTGAAATTGCGGAGTAGGAGAACTGCTGCAGGAGAATAAGTGATATCGCTCGTTTGTTGTATAAAACGGGCGATATTTTGCGTTTAGGGAAAGTCTTTGTTTGACAACAGGGGAAAGAACGTGTATGATATAGATACGAAAAAACATACAGAAACTCTGTGATACGCGAAAAAAGATTTGTGTCATGGATAAGAGGAGGTTTGGATGGAGGTCAAGTTTCATCTGCCGGGGTTGCGCAGAAATTATCCGTTAAATGTAATACTGTTAGGATTGCTTAAAGGGCATCCGGAGTATTTTAGAGAAGGAGTTAAAATAGGTTCCTGTTTTGGCGAATTTCCGCCTTCTTTGTGGAACGGTGGAAGAAATACAAGAGGAGATCAGTGCGGACCGGAATTTTATAATATGGTAATCAAAAGCTTAAATGGTTGGGGTGTGCCGGTAAGATTCACCTATACCAATACAGCAATTGAGGAAGAGGACTTAAATGATCCGCATTGTAATGCCTGCTTAAAGGCAGCGCATAACGGGATGAACGGGGTAATTGTGGTTTCGGATCTTTTGGAAGAATATGTACGCAAAAATTATCCGAAGATGAACATTATCAGTTCCACTTGTAAGGGAATTCGCGGGATTGACGGAGTAAATGAGGAACTGAAAAAGGGATATGAATTGGTTGTGCTGGATTATAGTTTGAATAATCGGTTCGACGAATTGGAAAAGATTGAGGATAAGGGTAGATGTGAGATTTTGGTTAATTCAGGGTGTACACCGGATTGCCCGATGAGAGGTCCGCATTACCAGAACTTGTCCGAAAATCAGAAGAGACTTGTAAGGAATATGAAGCTTCCGAGGGAACAGTGGGAACCGTTAAGACCGTGGGATTACAAGGGATGTAGCGGAGCTCAGAATGTATATTCGATTCAGGGATTTTCGTCTTATGTATCGCCGGAGTCTATTTGGGAAAAATATGTTCCGATGGGATTCCGGAATTTTAAGATTGAGGGTCGTTCCGATAATATTTTTGTTGTATTGGAAGCGTATGTGCATTATTTAATAAAGCCGGAATATCAGGGGCCGGTTCGTCTTAGGATGT
>JAZNBY010000091.1:0-9354 GCA_045587325.1 Lachnospiraceae bacterium
TTTTTTCTACCATAGTATTTGGAAAGAAGGTCTTTTCTATTCATAACTTATCGTTTTCTTTATCGCAAACAACCCCGGTCACATTCCGAAAAAGTACCGCATCTACATTGCCACAGACAATACGATTCCGGTTATAATGACTCCGGCGCAAAACAACTTATACCCGATATTCTTTTCTTTAAATATAAATTTCCCTGCCAAAATCGTTACAATACATCCGGCTTGTTTTAATAGCGTCATAATCGTTACTTTGCTGTCCGAAGACTGATTTGCTATAAAAAGTGCTTTATCCCCGATAACAAAAATAAAGCTTAAAATCCAAATCCAGTAATTCTTAAATGCACTCCACAGCTTGATTTTCGTTTTGGTAAAAAGAATATAAAGCAAGTAAAACAGTACCAGAAAAAGCATGTACCAAAACTGTAACTGGGTACTGCTTACCGTCTGCATCAACACCTTGTCCATAGTGCCGGAAACCCCGTTTAACAAACAAGACAACAACGCAAAACAGACAATTTTAAACTCTACCTTTTCTGCCGGTTCCGGTGTGTCTGTCATTTCACCACCGTCGTTTTTTGCTTTGACACGTTTTTCTCCGGTCCGGTAACGGTACAATAAAAGCCCCGTACATACCAAAACCAAACCTACCGTCTGCCAGAAGGTCATGATTTCTCCGAGAAAAATCACGCCCATCAAGGTGGAAAATATCACCCGGGACAAATCCAACAGGCCGTATAAGCTGATGGGCATTTTTTTGATTGCCTTAAAACTGAAAATCCAAGCCACAAAAATCACAAAGGATTTCAGTACAATCATGCCCATGGTAGGCAAATCTACGCCGCCTGCCTTTGGCACTCCCGGTACCACCATCAGAAAAGAAAGGAGGGTGTATACAAACAGCACCTCCAGTATTGTATTCTTTTCCATGGACTTTTTCTTTACAATTTCCCGTACTCCCTTAATCACGCCATACAGAAGTACCAACCATATCCAAAGCATCTTCTTCTCTCCTACGTCCTGACAATCTCCCAATCCCCTATTCTATTGTACACGCCTTGTCAAGTCTTCGAATTACTCCTGATACCTTTTCTTTTTAAATACCTTATAAATCTTCCAAAGCAGCCCTGCATACAATCCTGCCAAAACCGACATCAGAAGCACCCATACCACAATGTTATCGCTTTCCATGGAACACCAAACAAGCAACCAGGTCAAACCGGCCAACAGCAGTATCAGCACAATTGCAAGTAATATCCGCACCGGCATGGGTGTTTTCTTCGCTTCCATTCCGTCTGTTGCAGCCTCAAGTATCCCTTCCACGACCAAATCAAAAAACAGCTCAATTACCAACTCTACCATACGTATTTCCCCCTATCTTATACTGATTTTTCTTCTGTCTTTTCTTTTGTAATCCTTTATTTCACTTCAATCTGACACATCTTCATCGTCAGAAGTGCCGCGTCATGGCTCTCCGGTGTTACACCTGCACAACATTTACTATCCACGGAAATATCCGCCTCCGGAAACTGTGCCTTTAAAATCAACGCATTGGACACTACACAGATATCGGTACAAAGTCCGATTAACTCCACACACTCAAACGAAAACTCATTTTTCCAGTCCGGGTATCCGAAATTCGGCTTATCCACCACGGCTGCACCCGGAACCATAAGTCCTTTCGCAATCTCCCATCCTTTCGTATCTTTCACACAATGCACAACAGGAAGTTTCTTTCCCTCCGGTGTATCCAAATAGTCTTCTCCGTGGGTATCTCTTGTGAAAATAATCTCATCTCCGCGGTTTGCATACTCCGCAATCTTTTCCATTACCTTCGGTACAATTGCCTGTGCCTCCGTCGTACCAAGGGCACCGTCGATAAAATCATTCTGCATATCAATTACAAGTAACGTCTTTTTCATATTGAATTCCTCCTGCAAAACTAAAACAACGAAAACTGCTCCTCTTTCAGTGACACTATCTTCCGTTTTGTCACCCTGTCTTCTGCTTCTATCTTACCACACAAAATCGGAGAATGCACATCATACTTTTTATAATTCTCCTTCACCTGTACCTCGCTATGATTCGCATAACAATATACACAACCGTTTCCGCAAGTGTGATAGGTCCCGATATCAATGCTTTCCATACATCCACATTCCCCTCGCTGGTTCTTATCCTTTGTCCCCTTTAGCTTACACCCAAGAATTTCTTCGATTAATGTTTTATCAACACAGGCATTGTGTGTAATTCCGCAATGTGCCAAATCAATCTGTTCCGCACAGCTGGCCATCACCATGCCGTTCTCTCTTGCAATATCACACAACTCCTTTGAAAAAGCTTCCAGTTCATCCTTTGGCAGTTCATATACGCCCAGCGCTTGCAACTGCTTCTTATTCTTTGCATAGGTATCCACAAAACTAATGACACACTGTTCCGTATATCCCCGTAGTGCCTCCGCCATCTGCCGAACTGCCTTCACGTGATACTCCGGCGTATAAGTCTTTGTAAACAAAATCGGGTCATAACGCCATATTACCCGCTTCTTTCCGATTACATCGGAAAGCCGTTGAAACACCGGAATCATAACTTCTTTCTTATGCGGCAGATTGGCTTCGATGTCTTTTCCGTAGCTTGTCAGTGTAAATTGAAAATAAAAGGGATACGGCTCAAGTTCTGTTAGGCGCTCCAGCATCGGCTCCGGATTCTTTGTCCAGAACACAATACAATCCACCGTCTCCGGCGACAACTCCAATCGACTGACTTGTTTCGGATTCATAGGATTTCGTGTATATACAAAACCTTCCTTCAAACGTTCAAAAAACCACTCCGAATAACACGCCGGAATATCGGTTCTTCGACTGACACTAAGAATCACGGGCTCACCTCCTCTACCGAATATAGCATAACATAAAATCGGCAAAATGCCTATACGCATCTTCGTATAGAATCATTTTGCCGACATAAACTCTTTTCTATTATATCATTACTACGCCTGCAGCTTCTCCGCATTTTCCATAAGCTTATCCATAAGCTCTACTACATTGGCAATGCTCTGCAGATTCGTATTACAACTCTGTAACGTATCATCTGCACCTTCCATTACCTTCTGTGTTACGACTTCCACATTTACAATTCCGTCCGATACCTGTGCATTTGCTGCGGTTACAACATCCACGGTTTCCTTTAATGCAGATACCTGTTCGAAAATGTTCTGCGTGCTGTTATGTATCTGCTCAAAATTCGTTGCCGTATCATCTACGTATTTATTCTGCATCCGGCTACTCTCAAGCAACCGCTCCATAGCTTCCGTTACTGCTCCGATGGAGTTCACAATATTGACAATCAATGCGTTAATCTCTCCGGTTGCCGCATTGGTCTGAGCAGACAGATTCGAGATTTCCGAAGCCACCACGGAAAAGCCTTTTCCTGCTTCCCCTGCTCTTGCCGCCTCAATGCTGGCGTTTAATGCCAATAATCCGGTCTGATTCGCCACATTACTGATCAGTCCCATAATCGACTGCATCTTATCCGCATTGGCCTTTAACTCTTCCATCTTTTCTGCCACTAAGGTACCGGATTCTCCCGATACCTGTACCTGCTGCAGAAGTTCTTTCATAACCGCATTGCCCTTTTCCAAGTTCTCCTCGGCGCTCTGTACCTCTGAAACAATGGAACTTACCGCTGTATCTACCTGATCCACATTAACTCCGATAGTCTCTGTATTCTGTTTCTGTACCGCAATGGCTGCCACACCGTCCTTCGCACCGGAAGTTAACACTTCCATAGCCTGTCTGGTTTCACCAATGGCCTCTTTCAGACTCTCTGTTTCTGTTACGGATGCCCTAATGCTTTCTACCATAGCAGAAGCAACATCCAACGTATTCTTCAGAATCCCTTCCGACTGCAGACGCTCCTCTTCCGCCTTGTCGATATTTGCCTGATTAATTGCCCTTATTTTTCTCAATGCCAATAACGAAAACAATCCGGTCAGAAGAAGACATGCCACAATAATTTCCGCTTCCGTTATTGCGGCACCTACAAAGGTACCATCCATTCCTCTCTTAATCATTAAAAAGATATTGACAAGTAATGCACAGCCTCCCAAGCTCATTAAAAGCTTTACGTCGGTATATACCATAAGAATTACATAGGCAACAATCACATAACAGAATGTAATCATTGTTGTTGTCGTAAACATAATATACCCATATAAAAGAGCAAAACCAACCGCAAATACATAACGTACCGCTATCGTTTCTTTTTTCCTGGAAAAGAGCATCACACCTATCACGGACGGCAACACGCAAAGTGCCAGTACAATGAAATAACTTCCAAGACTACGGGTATTCTTTGCAACCTCTATTACATAAGCCAGCGCCAAAACCGCATTCATAACAATCATTCCCGTTATTGCAGTTTTGTTCCTACTCTTTTCCGCTTCCATTTTTACAGATAAGTCCTCGTTTTGTTTGCTCATCGGCAATCCTCTCTTTCGTTTTGCTACTGTTATAAATTGTTTCGATTAATAATCCCAAAGACCTAATATAATTGTACAATACTTTTAATTCCGTGTCAATTTGTTCACATTGGACTCATTGAATAATTATTGCAATATTTTATTGTTTTTGCAAAAGACACCCGATATCTGGGATTTGTGAGGAAGTAATTTTATATTTCTGCATACGCATAACAATGAAAAACCGACCATCACCCACAAGTGCGACAGCCGGTTTTTCACATTCTATTCAATTATTACATCGGACTCTTACTTTACTTTCAAACGAATCATGTTGTAGGAGTGCGGTTCAAGCTCTACGGAATCAGCCTTTGCATTACCATCACGAGCCACAACCTCTTCCTGATTGTCTACGGAATTAGTTGCCTTCATATCGTCATGGTTCAAAATCTTATGCTCCAGAACGCTCTCTACTGTAAATCCTGTAAGACCAAGGTCTAAGGTTACGCTCTCCTTCATATTTCTGTTTACTACAAATACAGCTACTTCGCCTGCTTCTTCGTTATATACTGCAGAACAGTCTACATACGGGATGGCATCCCACTTACCTGCTGCGTACTTCTCACACTGACAGTCAGCCTTCAGAGCCACACCGCGACCATAACGGGACGCATACATGTACGGATAAAAGGTGGTCTGTAACCAAAGCTTACCACCGGTTACGGTCATAACCGGCGCAATAACATTCACAAGCTGTGCCAAGCAACCGATCTTTACACGATCGGAGTGATTGATGAGGGAGTTCAGCAAGCTACCTACAACCAGCGCATCCTCCATATTGTAAATGTCCTCCAGCTGCGGCGGAGCAATACTCCAACGCGGAATCTGCTTGTCTGCCTCGTTGGAATGGAACCATACATTCCACTCGTCAAAGGAAAGGTGGATATCCTTGTCACTCTTCTTCTCTTCCTTAATCTTATCACAGATGGAAACTACCTTCTCAATGAACTGGTCCATATCGATGGAACTACCCAGATACTCTTCCGTATTGTCATTACGATTGCCGTAATAGCTATGTAAGGAAATGTAATCGATGTGCTCGTAACACTCACGAAGTACGGTCTCCTCCCACTCACCGAAGGTCGGCATACCACTGCCGGAGCTGCCGCAGGCAACCAGCTCGATGGACGGGTCGGTCCACTTCATAATCTTTGCTGCCTCGCAAGCCTTTCTTGCGTAATCCTTTGCCTCTAAGTGACAAATCTGCCACGGACCATCCATCTCGTTACCGAGACACCAGGTACGGATGCCGAACGGCTCGTCAAAACCGTTCTTACGGCGCATATCCGCATAATAAGTATCGGTTACGGCATTACAGTACTCTACAAGATTTCCTGCTTCCTCTGCACCTCTGGTACCAAGATTAACCGCCATCATAATCTCACTGCCAACACGCTTTGCCCACTCCTGGAACTCATCGATACCCACCTGATTGGTCTCAATGGTACCCCAAGCCAGCTCCAAACGACGCGGACGCTTTGCCTTATCACCGGTACCGTCTTCCCAACGATAACCGGAAACGAAATTACCACCCGGATAACGCACTAACGGAATCTTCATCTCCTTAATGGTCTCCAATACATCCCCACGGAAGCCCATGTCATCCGCCGTCTCATGACCCGGCTCATAGATACCGCCGTATACCGCACGTCCCAGATGCTCGATAAAAGAACCGTACAGTCTGTCATCAATCTTACTTACGATATTGTCCTTGCTCAAACTAAGTTTTGCCTTCATAAGAAACTCCTTCCTTCTTTCAAAATAATACCCTGTTCCTATTGTAACATATTTTTCACCATCGTACATCCCCAATGTTGAACAAAAAACTAACATCGTATAGTATTATTAATTTTGTCCGAAAACAGGAAGGCCGCATCCACAGATGCAACCTTCTTTCTCTTACTCCTTCTTCTCCATCTTCGCCTTACACCCTTCCGCTCTTCTAAGCGGCCACTGTGCTGTCACGTCACAACCGTCTTTAATTGCAATATCCACAAGCTTCATAAAAGCCTCATAGGCTCTCTCATAATCTCCCAGCTCCTCACTGCAATCTGCAATAGAATATACGGACGACAACTCGCCCGTTTCGAATCCGGCGTGCTTTTCCCAATACGCAAAGGCTTCCTCATACTTTTTCAATTCCCTGCAGGCATCCCCTGCAAGATTATAAAGGTCCGGTTCCTCCGGGAATCTGACAATGGCATCCTTTGCCAAACGATAACATTCCTCATACTGTTTTGCCCAGTAATAGGCCCAACCCAAACAAGCCAATTCCTGTACATTTCCCGGATTATCCTTTACTGCCTGCAGTTGTTCCTCAATGCACCGCTGTCCCTCACCGACTTCACCGGCAAAAATCCACACTCTGGTTTCTTTTAAAGAATAATAATACTCCGGGTCATCCTTACTCAATTCCAAAGCCTTATCAATACACTCCATTGCTCTCTTCTTTGAAATCTGCAACATTCTCGTATGCAGCCAAGCATAGCCGCGGTAATCCCCTGCCTCCATGCTGCCTTCCTTTATCATCCGTTCGTACTCACTGACCGCCGCCATATAATCCTCGTTCTTATAATATACCTCAAATTCCGCTAACAAACGGCTTGCCAGATTGCCGTAGCCCTCCGTATTTTTTTTAAAAAGATCATCCACCAGTACGCCGTACAATTTCGATAATTCCGGTAACATCATAACATCCGGAAAAGTCGCTCCGGTTTCCCAACGTGACACCGACTGGGCACTTACGCCAATCTTTTCCGCTACCTGTTCCTGGGTCAGCTTCTTTTCCAATCTCAGCTTTCTGAGATTCTTTGAAAAATCCTCGTTCATCTTATACTCTCCTTTTCATCCATCCGTAAATCCGGCACGCGTTACCGAATTTACATTTCATCATAACTTCAAGAAGACTTCTTGACTTTATCATACAGGAAAGTATACCAAAAATCCATATCGCAATTTAAGTGAGGACTCTCATTTTCTGAGAGTCCTCCAAATATGTTCTTATTTCTTATCGACTATCTCTACACCTCCCGTACCTTCCGGAACGGATTCCATCTTCCCTGCTTATAGCAAATAAGGAATAGGCCAAACATGAACAGGTTATGAGAAATCATACAAGCCCAGGCTGCCACCAGACCAAACCCAAGGATTTTAGTACAAATAAAAGTTCCCACGATACGTACCACCCACATACCTAAGATGTTGTACACAAAGGGACGCTTCGTCTCGCCCACGCCCTGCATCATACCTTCCATAATAATGGAGAAGCCGTAGAACGGTTCCGATACTGCCACCATGCGGAGTACCGTAGTTCCCAGGTCAATGACATCTTTGCTGTTAGAGAATATGTCCACCAAAGCCGGTGCCGCAAAAAATAACGCAGCCCCCGAGAACATCATCAGGATAATCTCAATTGGGAAGAACATCCGCGCCAATTCCTTCAGCCTCTTTTCATCCCCTGCTCCGTACGCATTTCCTGCCAATGTGGCTGCCGCCGTCTGCATGCCATAGCCCGGAATGTAAAAGGCGGACTCCACCGTATTTGCAATGGTATGGGTTGCCGTAGACACCTCGCCCAGGGAATTGATCATAGATGCAAAGGCCACATAGCCGAGAGACGTACCGAACCGTTGCAACATATTTGGCATAGCTACCCGCAGACACGGTCTGATAATCTTCATGTCCGGCCTCAGGGATTCTCCCCTTGGAGAAACCAAAGGATGCCGCCAAAGCACAATGGTAATCAATATGCCGCCCACCGTAAACGCAATGGCACTGGCCACCGCCGCACCGATAACTCCCAGATTCGCTCCCCACATAGTAAATTCATAGGAAAACAGTTTCAATTGCCTGGTTGGGTAGATAAATAAAAAGTTTAAAACCACATTAATCACATTTACCACCACGCCGATTTTCATCGGTGACTTGGTATCCCCCGCCGCTCTTAGCACCGTACCGAAAATCACACTGGCAGTGCGGAATAGCATTGGCAGATACAATATAAGAAAATACTCTCCCGCCAAATCCCTAATGTCCATATCTACCTGCATCCACTTCGGAATCTGTCCGGACAGTCCCACGGTAATCAAGGTAACAACAATGCCTACCACCAGTACCGCAAGTACCGCCTGGGATGCCGCTCTCTTAGCGGATGCCTTCTCACCGGCTCCCAGTGCCTTTGCGATAAATGCCAAAAGACCCACGCCCACTGCAGAGATGGTACTGCCCACCAGCCAGTTGACCGTAGTGGTGGCACCTACCGCTGCCGTTGCCTGGGTTCCCAAGCTGCCTACCATGGCAGTATCAATATATTGCACGGCAGTCTGCATCAACTGCTCCAGCATCGTCGGCCATGCCAATGCCAGAATCACTCCTGCCATGCCGAAATTGATCCGACCTTTTAACTTGCTCTTCATAAACAACCCTCGATTGACCCCTTACTGTCCTTCCGGCTTTTTCTTCGGCGGACGCGGTCCCATAAACTGATAAAAATAGGTCTTTAACATACCGTTGTAAATCTTACGATTTTTGTCCGCCTGACGGCCGAAATACTTCTGGGCCTCCTCGTAAGAGGTAATCATATAACAGGACCAGCTATCCATACCCGCAAAGGCCTTTCCGAACTCCTGATACAGCCCCGGCAACGCCTTTTTCTCCTCCAGACGCTCGCCGTATGGCGGATTAGTAATAACAAAACCATACTTTTTCGCATGACTTAGCTGACTCACCGGACGCTGCTGGAAATGGATGTAATCCAGTACGCCCGCATCCTCCGCATTCTGTCTTGCCGCCTTTATCATATCGCTGTCAATGTCATAGCCCTGAATCTGCATAGACAC
>JAZNBY010000092.1:0-7649 GCA_045587325.1 Lachnospiraceae bacterium
GGCAATCCGGATAAAATCGTACACAACCCCTACCCGTTCTGCATTTCAAGCTGTGCCTTAATCAGGCGGTAATAAATTCCCTTCTTTGCAATCAGCTCTTCATGGGAACCGATCTCCGCAATGCGGTGATTGTCAATGACCAGCAAGCGGTCGGCATTTTTCAGGGTGGACAGACGATGCGCGATGGCAAATGTGGTTCTGCCCTTGGTCAGACGCTCAAGTGCCTTCTGAATCATGTATTCGCTCTCCGTATCCAGACTGGCCGTTGCCTCGTCCAGAATCAGGAGTCGCGGCTGGTTGAGAATGGCTCTCGCAATCGCAATACGCTGGCGCTCACCGCCCGAAAGCGTATGACCCTTCTCTCCCACATATGTATTATATCCATCCGGGGTTTTACAGATGAAATCATGCGCATTGGCAAGCTTCGCCGCCATAATAACCTCTTCCATGGTCGCATCCGGTCTGGAGAAACGGATATTGTTCAAAATGGTTCCCGAGAACAGGAAGGTCTCCTGCAACACAACACCAAGCTGCGAATGATAATAGTCCGAGCGCAGGGAATCCATCTCATGGCCGTCAACCAGAAGCTGTCCGTCGTCGATGTGATAAAGGCGCATAATCAGGTTAATCATCGTGGATTTACCCGCACCGGATGCACCCACAATACCTATCATTTCACCCTCTTTGATGTCCAGATTAATATCCCAGAGCACCGGCTGGTACGACTTATAGCCAAACGTTGCATGACGGAACGAAATATCTCCCTTGATGTCATGGCAGATTTTATCCTGTGCCGTACCGTCCTTCGCGGCAATAACGCCCTCTTCCACGTAAATCTCCTGATCAAGCACGTCATTGATACGTTCCATACTCGAAACCAGATTCATGATGTCACGCGGCATATAGCTCATCCACGAAATATACTGGTACAGCAGCTGCGTATAGGTTACAAACTGGAACAATTCACCCGGCTCCATTTTCTCCCCGAGAATATCATAACCGCCCACCGAAATAACGATGAACACACCCAGTCCCATAATAAAATTCAACAACGGGAAAAACACCGCCCAAAAAATCTCATTACGGCTCTGCACCCTGCAATATTCTTCCGCAAGTGCATCGAATTTCAGGCTCTCTTCTTTTTCTTTGCCGTATGTCTTTACCACACGCATACCGGAGATAACGTCCTGCAGATTGCTGCTGACGTCGTCATTCTTCTTGTACTGCAGGTGGAATCTTCTGTGGATATTGTCGCGGAACGCGCCTGTCAGCCACACTGCAAACGGGATAAAGAGGAATGCACAGATTGCCAGTTTCCAATTGATGCAGACCATGAATATCATATCCCAGATAAAAATGAAAAATACGGTAAACAGGTTACAGAACGTCGTCTGCATAAATTCCCTGATTTTACCCGTGTCCGAAACCACGCGGTTCATCAACTCGCCGGGGCGGCGGTCATTGATAAAAATAAGCGAGAGTACCTGTATCTTCTCAAACAGCTTCGCACGCAGGTCTTTGGCAATCTGCGCACCCAGTACCGTACAGAAATAGCTTTTGAGAATATTGATGATTACAATCGAGACGCTTAAGAAAAACATCGCTCCCAGACACAAATACGCTGTTTTGATATCTCCCGTTGATTCCCGAAGCACGTCATCAATCAGATAACGCTGTACCATCGGATTCAGCAATGTCACCACAGCCGCACCGATCATCAAAAGGGAGATTCCGAATACCCTTCCCTTGTAGGGTGCAAGAATCCGCAGAAAGCTTCTCCAGAAACCGCCGGATTTCGAGCAGTGGGGACATTCATGGGTTCCCGGAATCGCCTTATGGCACTTCGGGCAGATTTTCTCATATTCGTTACTCTCCACTTCCTCGAAACGTCCCGAAATCAGAATGTTAATACCGCGCGCAATGTATGCATAGCGCGATAAATGCTTTGCGGAATAATGCACCAGACGGATTTCACTGCCGCCGCGCTGAACAATGAGCAGGCCGCCTCCGATATGTGCTTCCGCCTTGGCCCATTCACATTCCGCAATGGGAATAACCTGTGGCGAAGTTCCTTTTTCGCACAGGCAGATATGCCCGGTGGTTACAACCACATACGCATCCTGCTTCCAGTTTCCGTCCCCGTCAATATCATAGGGAACGGCATAATATACTTTCTCTTCCCCGGTAAGCGGAAGACTCTCCGCGATTTCCCGGGGCAGTTCATATTTCAGTATCACAACAATCACCTTGCCTTTACTTATAAAAACAAATCAAGCTTACGCTGCTCCTTCTGGGAAAGTGCAAACACATCCGGAATCTCAAACCGGTTCTCATCAATATCCGAAATCAGCAGACGGCTGTCTGTCAGGCGCACCACCGCACTTCCGCCCATATTGATGATGAAACGACACTCTCCGCGATCGGTCATGACATGAAAATAGGCATAACCGTATTCATCTTTGATATCAATTACCTTCTTGATAATCGGCGTAAAATAATGCAACGCCAGCTGTTTTTCAATCATCTTAACCGTTTCCCGGGACATCGCATGTAACTCCTCAATCACACCGATTTCACGGCTTCTTTCTTCCGCCGTCCGCACCGATATGAACTTATCCGGCTCCGTAAAAGGAAACAGCCTGATTACATTCACACGATCCCAATGTTCTCCTTCATAGTCCAAACTTAAGAAGCCGCCCTCCGTCTGCGTAAAAACGGCATTCTCTGCCGTAATGTTACGAAACGAGGTCATTTCCTCCACTTCTTCGTTCATGGACTCTATTTCAAAATTTCTTTTATTCTCCATGTTATACCTCTCTATTCTACCTGCTCCAACGAAAGCGACTTCGTCTGGAGTTCCACAAGCTTGGCATATACACCGCCGCGCTCCATCAGTTCTGCATGCGTTCCCTGTTCTACCACGCGTCCGCCGTCAATTACTACCAGACGGTCCGCATTCTTCAGGGTGGAAATACGGTGCGCAATGGAAAGGGTCGTTCTTCCCTTTACCAGATAATCCAGTGACTTCTGAATTGCTTTCTCCGTCTCCGTATCCACACTTGCCGTTGCCTCGTCAAGAATCAGAATTCCGGGATTGGCAAGCACGGCACGTGCTATGGAGAGACGCTGCTTCTCTCCTCCGGATAAATCCTTGCCTGCCGCGCCGATAACGGTATCATAACCGTCCGGCATTCTTGATATGAAATCATGCGCACTCGCCAGCTTCGCTGCCCGGATAATCTCGGCACGCGTCGCATCCGGATTCCCGTACGCAATGTTATCCGCCACGGTTCCCATGAAAATATAGGTATCCTGCGAAACCATCGCAACATTTCTGCGCAAATCGCTGAAAGCAAGGTCTTTGACATCGATTCCGTCAATCAGAATCTGTCCTTCGTTTACATCATAGAGTCTGGAAATCAGACTCACCAGCGTTGTTTTACCTGCTCCGGAACGACCTACAATACCCAGTACTTCTCCCGCTTTTACGTTGAAATCAATGTCTTTGAGAATCTGTCTGTTCTTATCATATCCGAAAGAAACATGGGAGAGCGTAATCTCTCCGCGCGGATTGGTCAATGCCACCGGATTGGGAGATTCCTTAATCTCCGGAATCGCATCCATGATTTCAAACATACGCTGTGCGGCATTGATACTGTCTGACCACAGACGGAACACCCTTGAGAAGAAGTTCATCGGACCGTTGAGCTGCGCAACATATCCTACAAACGTAATTAGAACTCCGACTTCAATGTCCTTACTGTACATCATCATAAACACACCGAGAATCCACACCCAGATGGCCGAAATCTCCTGTACCAGATTATACAGAATCGTAAAACGATTATTGTATTTCTCAATACGCACCTCTGCGTCACGCAAATAGTCATTGGGGCCCTCAAAACGCTCTATCTCAGCTGCCTGCTGCCCGAATGACTTTACCAGACGGGAGCCGGTCAGGTTATCATTGATTCGCGTATTCACCGCACGCTCCGCGCGATGTCTTCTTCCGAAAAGACTCCAGATACGGGGTTTGAGCTTCACGCTGATTACCACCAGAAGCGGCAGCAGGATACATGCCACCAGTGCCATCATCCAGTTTAAGCGGAACATAACGATAAAAGATGCAATAATCGTAAAAGAATGTACGAAAATATAAGGAAATCCGTCCAGGAAAAATCCCGTCACACGCTCCGCATCTCCAAGCACCCTCGTCATGAGGTTACCGGTCTGTTTGCTTGTAAAAAAGCGCAGGGACAACTGCCCCATGGATGCAAAAATGTCTTTTTTCATATCACGGATGGTAATCGCAACAATCCGCGCCATGACGGAACCCTGCACAATGCTTACCGTGTGCTGGAGCACCTTGATTCCGAGCATGCACACCACCAGTACAATCAATGCCGTGCCGTATTCTCCGACAAGCCCGAACTGCGCCAGCTGCGCATCATTGCGGTCCAATACCCAGTCATAGAGTACCGTACCACTTAAGTAGGGCCACGCCACGCTTAAGAGGGCGGATGCCACATAACAGACCGCCAGTACGGCAAGCATCCATTTATATCTGAGGAAGTATTTGAAGGTCCGTAAGAAAATGCTTGTCTTATTCATACACTTCGGACAAATTTTACGTTCCTCATCCGGATACTTGGTTCCGCACACCGGACAGTACAGTTCCGCTTCGTGCTGCTCGTCCTCTTCTTCCTCCGTTACGGCCTCTCCCTTAACAAACTGTTTATACTTCTTCAGAAAAGCCTCCATATCGCCAAGATACAGATTCGTATGTGCCGCAATTCTCATCGGCTTACCTTCATACTCCATACAAATCAGGTTCGTTGCAACCATATGCTCACGATGAAGTTTCTGTACCTGTTTCAGGTCAAATAACCGATATGTATACGTTGCCGTTTCTTCATAAGAAATATCATCCTTCTTCTGTGTTCCCTTCATATATATGACGTGGGAATCAATCGGCGCCGACATCACAATACCCAGATGCGCGGCCGTCATAAAAAGATATCCGTAAACATACTCGCAGTCAAAGGATAAATCAACCGGACTGTACGCCAGGATATCCTGCTCCGTAATCTGTTCCGCAGCCAGTAGTTCCAATACGACTGCCGGTATTCTTTTCTCACTCATTTTCTCACACCCTCCTTCCCGTTTGGTCTCCTGTTGCTGTTCTTTTGAAAATGATGGATGCAGACGGGGCTTATTATCCGTCTGCCTATGGGTATAGTTTTTTCATTATATACACATCGGAACAAGAATGCAACATAAATTAAAAAATTATTTTTGAAAATTTTTAAAAAAAAGACTTGCATTGTTTCAATTCATGTACTATAATCATCCTTGCACGTGAGAAATATTGGTAACTATGCGCGATTAGCTCAGCTGGTAGAGCACCTGACTCTTAATCAGGGTGTCCAGGGTTCGAGCCCCTGATCGCGCATTTTTTTTGTATCTTAAGATAGATTCAAGTGTCAAAAGATACGAAAAAGATTTTTTCAAAAAAGAAAGGAGATTTTAATCATGTCACAAGATGAATTATTAGCCTTGTTAACCATAGGCGGTTCACTGGTTTTTACTGTTGTTATAATGGTAGCTGCCTTTGTGATAGGCCTTGTCGTTTTTATGGCAATGATGATTGCATGCAACTATCCTCTCTATCGTATGGCAAAGAACGCAGGATATAAGCATCCGATTATTGCATTTATCCCGTGCGCCTGCAACTATCTGATGGTTATGCTGTCGAAAGAAGAGTTCAATCTGTTTAACTGGATTGTAATTAAGGAGCGTAAAAAAGCTGCCTGGATCTGTGTAGCCTTTACTTCTGTTCCCTTACTTTTGATTGTTGCATTATTGTTAATTTTTGTCGGAATGCTTTTCCCGCCACTGCTTGTTATCGGCCTCTTATTATACTTTGGTCTCTTTGCTTTATGCTCTCTTGCATCGATTCCCATCTATTTCCTTTTGTGGAGAACCTACTTCGATTTATATACCACATACGGACTTGGGGAGCAGGCAATGATGTTTTCCATTCTCTCCCTGTTCGTTCCTTTTGTGGCAGTCGTTCTTTTGTACATGAATATGAACAATGCCCCGAATTACGGTATGGGTAATTTCTACGCAGATTAATTGCATAAAAGATATACAAAAAAGGATATCAGGTTTCTGATATGTACCCAGAATCCTGGACACATATTTATGAACTAGGCGTAACACATGGATGCTTCCCTGTATTTTACAGGAGGCATCCATCTTGTTTTTGCCTGAATTCTTTTGTTATTGTAGTAATCTATATATTTTTCAACAGCTTTCGAGAATTCTTCAAATGAAGAATAATCTTTCTCATAACCATAATACATCTCATTCTTTAACCTTCCGAAGAATGTTTCCATTATGCAATTATCATAGCAGTTACCTTTTCTGGACATAGATTGAATAATTCCGCGTTCTGACAAAGCATTTCTATAATAGGCATGCTGATATTGCCATCCCTGATCGGAATGGAATATTAATCCGCTGACGTCTGGAAACTTTTCAAATGCTCTATCTAACATACGATGTATTTGTTCTAGGTTTGGACTTAATGATAAATCGTATGAAATAATCTCATTTGTGTTCATGTCTAAAATGGGTGATATATAACATTTTCCCCACGCAAAGTTGAACTGTGAAACATCTGTTGTCCACTTTTGCAATGGTGCGGTTGTACTAAAGTCTCTATCGATTACATTGTCAGCAATCTTACCAACCTCACCTTTGTATGAATGGTATTTTTCTTTTGGACGTTTTCCTAACAATCCCATGTTATGCATGAGACGCTGAACTCGTTTGTGATTCACTTGATAACCACGATTTAGAAGTTCTCTATGAACTCTACGCACTCCGTATCTGCCCTTGTTTTGTTCAAAGATTTCCTTTATAAGCACCATCACTTCTTTATTTCGATTTGCTACAACATCCTTCTTATTAAGTTCAAAATAATAAGTAGATTTTGCCATTCCCATTGCTTTCAAAAGATGTTTTAATTGGTGTCCTTTTTGGCGGAGTTCTTTGATGATTGCTGCTTTTTCGCCTTGAGTAGCGCAGCTTCCTTTTCTTCTCTCAAGGCGATCTCTTTTTTTATTACTTCAATTTCAGCCTTGATGTATTCATTTTCGGCTCTTAAACGTATAAGCTCTTCGTATTCTGATTCTTCGAGTTTTCTGGGATTGTTTATATTTATCTTTTTCATATCTGGATTCTTAGACTTACGACCTTTCTTCTTATCTATAAGCCCATTATAACCATAAATCTTATATTTGCGAACCCATTGATATAACATTCCGTCATGAATACCAGCTTCAAATGCAACTGAACTATTTGATTTTCCTGAAAGAACCTGCGAAACAAGTTCAAGTTTGTCTTCAGGCGTCCATATCCTATTTTGTCCTTTGTGCTTTAATGCATCAGGTCCTTGAGCATTCTCCATTCGAAACCATTTTCTGACAGTTGTTTTAAACGATTTTTCAGAAATACCTTCCGGCGTTTGGGGATAAACACCTTGCTTATACAGTTCTACACACTTTCTTTTGTACTCATAAGAGTAGCGCATAAAAATACCCTCCTTACTGGTTAGTCCAGTAAAGAGGGTACATATCATT
>JAZNBY010000093.1:0-14184 GCA_045587325.1 Lachnospiraceae bacterium
GACCCGAAGCTTGCGGACGCGTTCTACAAAGACGGCGATATGCATACCATGTATGTGGGAGAAATCACGCAGATTTTAGCAAGATAACAACAAGCGACATCTACCAATCACGCAAAAAAGCGTTTGCATCCGATTCTGCAAACGCTTTTCTCATATCATCATTTCTATTTATCCGAAACGGCAGTTCCGCCTTGTTCAATGTTTAATATCACATATTCCGCAGGTGCAGACGTCTTGATTCCCATTGCCCATCCGGCAAAACCGGAGGTCACCACGGTCTGTAATCCGGCGTCCGTCTTCTTATAGCCGTAAAAGCCTTCATACATCAGCTTTTTAATATAATTAATCGGCCAGATTTGTCCTCCGTGAGTGTGCCCCGATAAATGCAAGTCCACTCCCGCTTCCGCATTCTCCGCATACTGTGACGGCTGGTGGTCCAGAGTTACGATAAAATCGTTTTTCTCTACCCCCACCAGTAATTCGTTCATCGACTTCCGCTCTCCTGCAGAACAATCCTCTCTACCGACAACCACAAATTCTTCATTCAGTTCATGGCGTTCATCACATAAAATTGTCATACCGTTTTGCTCTATGACCGTTTCCAGTTCTTCCTTCGTATAGCTTGGATAAGTTGTATAGTTCTGCCTGTCATGGTTTCCGTATACATAAAAGGTGCCGTACTCACTTCGTATCAACGACAAAATCCCAAACACTTCTTTCAGCTTTTCTTTTGTCGTACTCTCATCCACTATATCACCGCACAAAAAAACCGCATCCGGATTCAACCGGCTGATTTCATCACACTTCTCCTTCAATTCCGTTTTGGAATGAATGGTTCCGTAATGTATATCCGCCAACAAAATCACCCGATAGCCTTCCTCCCGGATTTCTTTTTCCGTGCGGATTGTATACTCCGTTGCCACCACATGATGCATTGTATACTTACCATAGAGCATTAACGCCAGCATTATGACCACCGGAATTACACCGCTTCCGTAAATCCTCTTCCATACCCGGCCCTTCTTCTCATATGTTTCCCCAAGGAGCTTCTTTAGTGCAAAATTGAGAAGCATCAAAAACACCTGAGGAATAAACCAGTACAGCAAAAAAACAGTTCCGCTCCCGTATATATCCAGACACAACACCCCGGCCCCGATGGCAAGCACCCAAAGTAATATCCGGTGCAGCCGGCGGGGAGGCTTCCCCAAAAAGGTGTCATATGCCCTTTTTAAATAGTCCAGACAAACCAATGCCCCTATAACGGCACCGAATGTCAGACCGATGTAAATCACCCAAACTTCCATTCCTTCTCCTGACTTCCACACAAAAAGCAGGCCACAGCTTTGCGGCCTGCTCTATCTCCTATTTTACTTCAAGCTTTTCCTTTCCTCCCATGTACGGCTGTAATGCCTTCGGGATATTGATGCTGCCGTCCTCGTTTAAGTTATTCTCAAGGAACGCAATCAACATACGAGGCGGAGCTACTACGGTATTATTCAAGGTGTGTGCAAAATACTTGCCATCCGCACCGTTGACACGAATCTTCAGGCGACGTGCCTGTGCATCACCGAGGTTGGAACAGCTGCCTACCTCGAAATACTTCTTCTGACGCGGTGACCATGCCTCAACATCGATGGACTTTACCTTAAGATCTGCCAAATCACCGGAACAGCACTCTAAGGTTCTGACCGGAATATCCATGGTACGGAACAAATCTACGGTATTCTGCCACAACTTGTCAAACCAAACCGGGGATTCTTCCGGCTTACAAACGACAATCATCTCCTGCTTTTCAAACTGATGGATACGGTATACACCGCGTTCCTCAATACCGTGCGCACCCTTCTCCTTACGGAAGCACGGGGAATAGCTGGTCAGGGTATGCGGCAAGGACTCTTCCTGCAAAATGGTATCGATATACTTACCGATCATGGAATGTTCACTGGTACCGATGAGGTACAAATCCTCACCCTCAATCTTGTACATCATGGCATCCATTTCCGCAAAGCTCATAACACCGGTTACAACGTTGCTACGAATCATAAACGGTGGGATACAGTAGGTAAAGCCTCTGTCAATCATGAAATCTCTTGCATAGGAAATAATCGCGGAATGCAGTCTTGCGATATCACCCATCAGGTAATAGAAGCCGTTACCTGCCACCTTTCTTGCCGCATCCAGATCAATACCGTTTAACTTCTCCATAATATCGGTATGGTACGGAATCTCAAACTCCGGTACTACCGGCTCACCGTAACGCTGTACCTCTACATTCTCGCTGTCATCCTTACCGATCGGTACACTCGGATCGATGATGTTCGGAATGGTCATCATAATCTTTAACACCTTCTCGGAAAGCTCGGCTTCCTTTGCCTCCAGCTCGGAAAGACGCACTGCAGACTCCTCTACCTGCTTCTTCTTTGCTTCAGCCTCTTCCTTTAAGCCCTTAGCCATCAGACCTCCGATTTCCTTGGAAATACGCTTTCTGTCCGCACGCAGATTATCAGCCTCCTGCTGGGTTGCACGGGCTTCCTTATCCAGCTCAATAACCTCATCAACTAACGGAAGCTTATTCTCCTGAAACTTATTACGGATGTTCTGCTTCACGATTTCCGGGTTCTCTCTGACGAATTTTAAATCTAACATGGTATGTCCTCCTATAACATATATTTTCTTTTTCAATTACAAGTGGCTTTCCCGCCGATTTCTCCGCTATTCTTACGAAGGCGTTTTCTTTTTCTTTTGTAGATCTTTCTACCAGCTCCCGTGCGCTTGTCAAACAAAGAATTTTTGATTTTAGCGCAGGATGTTAGTCATTCTTATTACTCCGTAAGTCTGTCAGCAATGTCCGAACACGGATGTTCGGACAAGACACGCACGCGGCATGGAGGGCGCGTAAGTGTCGGTTGCGTCCCAAAATAGAATACTTACCGGAGTAATTAGAAAGACTTCATCCGGAGCCAATGAAAAAATACTTTGTTTGACAAGCGCATGGGAACGGTCCAATCATCCCAAAGAAAAAGAAAACTCCGTCCCCTAGCTTTCGCCATGGGACGGAGTAAAATCCGCGTTGCCACCCACGTTGCCGGTTTCCCGACCTCTCGTGTACGCTGTACGGGGCGTTCCCCGGGCTTTCACCCTGACTCCGAAGGTGGATGGAATCCTTTGCCTGTCCGCTCGCACCGACCGCGGACTCTCTGAAAAGCTCCGAAATTCTTAGCCTTCATCTCTGTCGTTTCGTTCATTATAGCGCAAACATATTAAAAATGCAATAGTCTGTGCCAATCAATTTAATCTTCTTTCTCCGTTTCACCCGCAAGGGCCTGAGCTAATGCCTGTGCCTGAGCAACCGCATCCTCCGGTGCCGTCGTCTGAGCCTCTCCCTGAGCTTCTGCCTGAGCCATCGCCTGGGCCTGCATTGCTGCAGCCTGAGCCGCTCTCTTCTCTGCTCTTCTCTGCAGTGCCGGCTTTACATGACGCTCAAAGAACACCTCCGACTTTTCCACCTGTTCAAGCAACTCCATCGAAAAATAAACCGGAACCGGTCCGAATGCATTCAATACAAGACCGGCATAATTGTTCTGTCTTACCTGCTGAATCAGATGCGGTAACACCATCGTAGCAAAACGCTTCGGCTGTCCCTCATGAAAGGCTTCCTTCCAAGACATAGTAGCCAACTCATCCGTAAATGCCGGAAAAACAAGCTTGTCCTCTTCATCTGCCTTCTTTAACGGCCGGAATCCCGCAAAGGAATTCTCCGGGAATACCAGACTGCCGTCTTCCTGCGGAATCGGCGGACACTCCATATACAACGGCAGGATAAACTTTGCATAACATAACTCGTATAACAATTCATCCATGTAGTAAGAATTGCTATACAAACGGGAATACTCCATCATCAGACCGAACAGGCGCTGATTCTCAATCACGCGCTCCGCCATCTCTCCTTCCATCGGCTTCACGCTGCTGAGTACCGCAAACTTCGGAACATCCTCTGCCTTCTCTACGTTCAGACAAAGGCCCACCTGACAATCCTTGGCTGTCTCCACCGGATTACGCGGTCCCAATTCGATATCCGACACGGTAACTTCCTTCACCGGCTGATCCTTCTGATACAGATACATAGTATCACCCACACGGACTCTTCCGTGAACATTACCGATGACCATAACACCCTGTAAACGGCTGGAATCAAACACGTCCTCTACCAGCAAACAAAAACGGCGCTTCCTACTTTTCTTCTCCGCAGCCGCCCTTTTTGCTTCCGCTACCTGCTTTTGTACCTTCTCCGACATCTGCTTTCTACGGAAAAAGTTTTTAATCTTTCCCATGTTACTTCTCCTCTCGCAACAAATCTTTTATAACTTCCCCTGCAATCATAAGGCCTGCTACCGGCGGTACAAAGGAAATACTTCCCGGCACCGCTCCCGCCTCATGCTTTATTGGGTCTTCTTTCGAATATAATACTTTCAAATGGGTAATGCCCCGTTTTTTTAATTCCCTACGCATCACCTTAGCAAGCGGACACACGGATGTCTTTGCAATATCCGCAATTTCAAACCGTCCCGGGTCCAGCTTGTTCCCTGTACCCATACAGCTGATAATCGGTACCCCTGCTTCTCCGGCACGCTTTACCAATTCCAACTTGGCCGTTACCGTATCCACCGCATCCACCACGTAGTCATATTCGGAAAAATCAAACTCCCCAGCCGTTTCCGGCAAAAAGAAACACTCCCTGCACCGGATACGCATCTCAGGATTTATGGAACGCAATCTGGCCGCCATTGCTTCTGTCTTTTTCTGCCCTATGGTATCATAGGTAGCAATAATCTGGCGATTGATATTACTTACGCTAACCGTATCCTTGTCAACCAATGTAAGTGTACCTATCCCGGCTCGGCCAAGAGCTTCCGCTACATAACCGCCCACACCGCCGACACCAAACAAGGCCACGTGTTTGCTCCCCAGCAATGCCACACCGTCTTCCCCGATTAGATACATGGTTCGTTCCATAGATTCCTTCATATGGATGGGTCTCCTGTCTTTTACTAATAAAAGGAGCTGACGCGATCGCGTATCCTGCGCCAGCCCCTTTTCCTATTTTACACTATTTTCCTAAAATTTACAAGTTCAACCTTATATAGTTTAACGTAAACTCTCTGCGTATCCCTTAATATCGGAAGCATTCACATACTTCTTTACCTCACCGTCTCTTACCACTACCAGGGTCGGTGCCTGCATAATGCCGTAGGTATTTACCATGTCAAGCTGTTCTTCCGCATCTACGGTCTCATACTCCACATTCTTTAAGAATTCCTTGGCAATCTTACAGTTCGGACAAGTCTTGGTGGTAAACAGATAGATGCTCTCCTCTTTCTTTGCGGAAATCTCTTCCATCTGGGTGTGCACATCACTGTCTAAGGTAATACGATTGGTTGCCTTATTTAACGGATCCGCCATAGTTCTGGATTCCTTTAAATCATATAACTTACGATTCTTGTACTCCTGAGTCTTACCTTCGTTCCAGTTCTGTACCGGACGATAGTAACCGGTAATTCTGGAGTAAACCTCTGCCTTTGCACCACAGTGCGGACAATTCCACTGCTCTCCTGCAAGATAGCCATGGGTCTTACAAATGGAGTAGGTAGGTGATAAGGAATAGTACGGCAACTTGTAGTTCTTTGCAATGGTACGAACAAGCTTTGCAGCTGCTTCCCAATCCGGAAGCTTCTCACCTAAGAAAGCGTGGAATACGGTTCCGGAGGTGTACAGTGTCTGCAACTCATCCTGAATATCAAGTGCATCAAACAAATCTGCGGTATAGTCAACCGGAAGATGGGAACTGTTGGTATAATACGGGGTATCGCCCGGATTACCTGCAGTAATAATCTCCGGATATTTCTTCTTGTCATGCTTCGCAAGACGATAGCTGGTGGACTCAGCCGGAGTTGCTTCCAGGTTGTACAGATCGCCGTACTCTACCTGATAATCGCTGAGACGCTCACGCATGTGATTGAGTACACGCTTGGTAAACTCCTGACATTCCGTACTGGTCATATCCTTACCGATCCACTTAGCATTCAGACCTGCTTCGTTCATACCAAGCAGACCGATGGTGGAGAAGTGATTCTCAAAGGTTCCCAGATAACGCTTGGTATACGGATACAAGCCCTCGTTCAACAGCTTTGTGATAACGCTTCTCTTTACCTTTAAGGAACGGGCAGAAATATCCATCATACGGTCAAGACGTGCATAGAAATCTTCCTCGCTACTGGACAAATATGCAATACGCGGCATATTGATGGTAACAACACCGATGGAACCTGTGCTCTCACCGGATCCGAAGAAACCACCGGTCTTCTTACGAAGTTCACGAAGGTCAAGACGGAGACGGCAGCACATGGAACGAACATCGCTCGGCTCCATATCACTGTTAATATAGTTGGAGAAATACGGCGTACCGTACTTGGAAGTCATCTCAAACAACAAACGGTTGTTTTCCGTGTCGGACCAGTCAAAATCACTGGTAATGGAATAGGTCGGAATCGGATACTGGAATCCGCGGCCGTTAGCATCACCTTCTACCATGATTTCGATGAATGCCTTATTTACCATATCCATTTCTTTCTTACAATCACGATAACAGAAATCCTGCTCCTCGCCGCCTACGATACACGGAAGGTTTGCAAGATCTGCCGGAACGGTCCAGTCTAATGTAATATTGGAGAACGGAGCCTGTGTACCCCAACGGCTCGGTGTATTTACACCGTAAATAAAGGAGGAGATACACTGCTTCACTTCACGATAAGAAAGGTTATCAATCTTAACAAACGGCGCAAGATAGGTATCGAAGGAAGAAAATGCCTGTGCTCCTGCCCACTCGTTCTGCATGATACCAAGGAAGTTTACCATCTGATTACAAAGGGTGGAAAGATGCTTTGCCGGAGAAGACGTAATCTTACCCGGAATACCGCCAAGCCCCTCCTGAATCAGCTGCTTTAAAGACCAACCCGCACAATAACCGGTCAGCATAGACAAATCATGAATATGAATATCCGCCTGACGATGCGCATTTGCAATCTCCTCGTCATAAATTTCGGATAACCAGTAATTTGCGGTAATGGCACCGGAATTGTGGAGAATCAAACCACCTACGGAATAGGTCACGGTAGAATTCTCCTTTACACGCCAGTCTTCTTCCTTAACATAACTGTTTACAATATCCTTATAGTCAAGAATCGTAGACTTCATATTACGAATCTTCTCACGATTCTTACGATACAAAATATAGGCCTTTGCAACATCCGTATAACCGGTATGCTCCAACACGTGCTCTACACTGTCCTGAATATCTTCCACGGTTACGGTATTGTCCTTTACCTTCTCCTGGAAACTGGAGGTAACACGAAGTGCAAGCAGATTAATAATCTCATCCGTGTAAGACTTGTTGGTTGCCAAAAAAGCCTTGGTAATTGCATCACTAATCTTGGACAGATTAAACTCTGCAACCTCACCGTCTCGTTTTACTACATTAATCATACATATATCTCCCTTCATTACATTATGTATCTTTGGTACCCCGAGAAGTATCACCTCGGTACACTCATAATCTTACCATTAACTCTTGTAGTAGTCAAGCAAAAAACCACCATATCTTGAAAAAAATTTATTTTTTTCTTCAAGATATAGTGGTCGTTTTTTGAAAGATAGGTCAAAAGTCCTATTCAGTTTTTTTAGCAAAATGTCGCCGTTTTGCATAAGTTTTTAAAACAGCTGTCCATACAGATCCTTCGGCACATAAGCTTTGATTGCAGTCCCTTCCGCTACATATTCTTCGGAAAGTAACTCTCCGTATTTACGAATCAGCGCCAGCTTATTGCCTTCCGCATAAGCGATCACAGTCTCTACATATACCTTTCCTTCCCGCAAAAGGTCGGAAATAATCGCAAGAAGCTCCGACAGACCCAGACCATGCTTTGCACTGATCCGTACTACCTTATCCGCTTTTAAATCTTTGCAACTCTCCGGGGAAACAACCATATCCTGCTTATTGAATGCAGTAATGACAGGCTTGTCCTTTACCCCAAGATTTCGTAATGTTTCATATACAATGTGCATCTGGGCATCGTAGTCCGGGTTGGAAGCATCCACAACATGTAGTATCATGTCCGCATACTTTGCTTCCTCCAAAGTGGAACGGAAAGCATCCACAAGATGATGTGGTAACTTCCGTATAAAACCTACCGTATCCGTTAAAAGAACTTCTTCCTTGCTTTCCAGCTTTAGAATGCGGGTCGTAGTATCCAGAGTGGCAAACAACTTGTTTTCTTCCAACACTCCGGCATCCGTCAATGTATTTAACAGGGTGGATTTCCCTGCATTGGTATAACCAACAATGGCAATCACCGGTGTACGGTTTCTCTCCCGCATAGCTCTCGCCACTTCTCTGTTTTTCTTTACCTGCTCCAGTTCTCTGTTCAGCTGGGCAATCCGGGCCTTAATCAACCGACGGTCCACTTCCAGCTTCTTCTCACCGGGACCTCTCGTTCCGATACCGCCGGAGGCACCCGCAGCACCGCCGCCGATACGGGACATGGCACTATAGCTTCCGATGAGTCTGGTAGCCCGGTATTTAAGCTGTGCCAGCTCTACCTGAAGCTTACCTTCACCGGTTCTGGCATGCTGGGCAAAAATATCTAAAATCACCATAGTCCGGTCCATGACCTTACACTGCAGGGCATCCTCCAAATTCTTCATTTGGGCCGGAGAAAGCTCATCGTCACATACAATGCCGTCTGCATCATGCAAAGCCAGCAACATACCAATTTCTTCGATTTTGCCCTTTCCTATATAGGTGCCCGGATGTACGGACTCACGGTTCTGGATTACGGTCTCTACGGTCTCTGCTCCGGCAGTTTTTACTAACTCCGCCAGTTCTTTTAACGAAACCTCCGTATCATCTCCATCGGACACACAAACACCTACCAATATGACACGCTCTTTTTCTTCTTTATTCTCAATCATAGTTACCTCATGTCTATTCTTCCCGTACCCGGGTAGAGAGAAACTTCAGCTCCCGTTGAATCGCCTCATCCTCCGGATACATTCTCACATAATTTGCAGCCTTTTCGTATGCCGTGTTATAATCTCCCATTCTTTCGTAGATTACAACCTCATTAAAGAAAAGCTGTCTGCCGTGCAGAACATCCTGCAACTTCTGTCCTGCCTGTATCGTCTCAAGAGCATCCTGATACAAAGCCTGCTTCATCAGACATACCGCCATCTGGTTATAAGCCGCCGCATCCTTCGCTCCCTCGCCGCCAATATAAGTCTTATAATGATATACTGCTTCTCCGTAATCGGAACGCTTATGATAGATTTCGCCCAGATAATAATGCGCATCCTCGTAACCGTTCTCCGCCGCTGCTGTCAGACCGGCAATCGCTGCCTCATGTTCTCCGGTGAAATACTGGGCCTTAGCGATAAAATAAACATCCTCCGCCGAAGGATTCTCTATGGAGGTAATCACACGCAACAGTTCCGCCTGCTCCGCTGTCCTGCCGAACTTCTCCAGTACATTATATTTCCCGAAATACAGGTCAAAATTCTTCGGTTCCAACGCAATGGCTGCATCATAATCCGCAAGACTCTTCTCATACTCCCCTAACATATACAACATATAGGCTCTGGCACGATACCCGGCCCCGTAAGTTTTTTGCTGCGCAAGCAGTTCATCATACACTGCAATTGCCGCCACATAATCCCCTTCGCATTCCAGCGCATCCGCCAGATACATACGGATATCTGCATTCAGTTCCGGTAGCAGTTCCTCCTCCAGTGCCTTTTCAAAATACAACTTTGCTTCGGAATATTTTCCCTCTTCATAATAGGAAATACCGATGGCACGATAAGCCCGCTTATTATTCTTCCTTGTCAGGTCCAAATCCTGCTCCACAATAGCGGACTTCAGTGCTTCTCTCGCCTCCTCATAGCGCCCGAGCTGTACATAGGTATGCCCTTGCTCAATATAGTATTCCGCCTTCTCCGGATTCTCATCAACAGCCTGGGAATAGTACAAAAGCGCAGTTTCATAATCCTGCGCCTCATAAGACGCAAGACCCTTCTTATAATATTCTTCTGCTTTCCCGCAACCGGAAAGCAAACAAAGCATTCCGATTGCACCACAAACTATTCCGAACCGAATCCGCATAAAGCAACTCCTCCTGTTTACGGCCAAACCTCTCTTTTCGGCTTACTTACAGTAATAATATTATTGGACTGCAAATTGGTGGTCAGGACAAAACGCATCTCATCTCTGTACTCCGGCTTTGCAAAATAATAGGCATACGTATCAATCAGAAGGAACAGGTTCGCTGTTCTTCCCTCTAACTTAAACTGATTGAAGCCCATCGGAACGTATTTATTCCAAATGTCATCCGGAGAAATATGGGTGCTGTACCCCTGTTTTCTGTAAAGAGAAGAATTCTCGCCCCACTCACAATACCAGGTCGGCATCTCAATCTGCTTATCCGCAGGAAGCTCGCGATTTGCCAGAGTAATCTGCCCCTGCTGCGCCATAAAACGATAATGCTCGCCTCTTCGCGGACAATTCGGTACGCAGCAGCAATTTGCCAGAAGTTCGCACTTTTCCTTCTTCTTAATCTTTTCCAAAAACGCAAAGTCATTATTCAGATTGTAATCCAGCACCACAATATTATAGTCCTTGTCCAGCTCTGCATTTACCGCATCAATGTCCTTCAGTTCCTTGCAGGTGGAGCTGGTAATCTTAAAGTTTGGATACCACTCTCTGATGTACTCCTCCAAAATCGGAGACACCACAATCACCTCATTCAATCCGTTATCTGCCTCACGAAGCAGGAAATTACAGTAAGGATCAGCCAGGTCTTCTTCCGTAATAAGCGGATTGGTAAAGGTATAACGAATCGGAATACCTTCTCCGTTTATGGTCTTGATGACATGACGGATAAACTCGGTACTGCACTGATCGCCACCGTTATATCTTCCGCCGTTCCATTTGGCCGTCGGAAACTCACCAAAAAAAGACGCTATCTCAAGGCCTTCACGGAAAAACTCCGGATACACCTGGGTCATTTTAACCAACAACATATTCACCGGGAAATTCGCTCTGAGCCCCGGAAGATGAAACTTTACACTCATATCTTTTCTCCTTTTTCTTTACGTTATCTTCGTTGCTCCCCTGCGGGAAAGCATTCTCACATCCCGTCGCAACACCTATCTTTTATCTTATCATACTACAGAAAAAAGTGCAAGAAAACAGACCATAAAAAAGCATTTGCTACACAATCTCATGCTCCGCTTTTTCCAAAATCCCGACGCATTCCACTCTCTGCATAATGGTTCCGATGGCCATCGTTTCCACCGGCTCCTCTATGTACTCCGCAAGAGGAAGCTCATACCAGGCAACACCTCTCCATTTTCCCAGTTTATAACCTACATTTTTAAATTCGCCCAGATTCCGGAATCCAAAGGCCGTATGGAAGGCCTCGCTCTTCTCATTCGGCGTGGATACTCCGGCGTACACGGTATAATAGCCCTGAAGTCGCAACAACTCCATTACCGCCTTATACAATGCCGTAGCAATGCCCCGTCTGTGATATTTCTCATTAATATATACAGACAAATCCGCTGACCACCGGTATGCCGCCCGCTCTCCGTGCTTTGACCCGTATGCATACCCCGCAATCTCACCATCGATTTCACATACCAACCACGGAAACTGCTCCGTAATCCTTCCTATGCGCTCCTGAAACTGCTCCACCGTGGGAACTTCGATTTCAAAGGTAACACCGGTGTTTACAATATACTCTGCATAAATTGCTAAAATTGCCTCCGCGTCCTCCATCGTGGCAAACCTGATTTTCTTCTTTGACAACTTCATACACCGCCTTTCATGTACCCATATTATAGTACAAACACATAAAAAAGGAAAGCGGTTTGCATGTTTCTTCAAATTGTGATATACTTTCTTGTAGATTGTAGCACTTACACATATATTACTGTTAATAACACTATATAAAGGAGAAAACTATGAAAAACAAAATCCTCTTATTAAATGGAAGTCCCAACGAACACGGATGTACCTACACCGCATTAAAAGAGATTTCCGACACCCTGGCAAAACATAACATAGCATCCGATATACTCTATCTCGGAAAGCAGCCCATTGCCGGCTGTATCGCCTGTGGCAAATGCGGCAGCACCGGTACCTGTGTATTCAATAATAAAGTAAATGAACTTCTGGAAAAAATCGATGAATACGATGGTATCGTAGTAGGCTCTCCTGTCTACTATGCAGGCCCTGCCGGACAGTTATGTGCCTTCCTTGACCGCCTCTTCTACAGTGGCAGTCGTCACATGGCAGGCAAACTTGCCGCAGGCGTAGTCTCCTGTCGCCGTGCCGGCTCCAGCGCGGCCTTAGATCGTCTCTACAAATACTTCACCATTTCCAACATGACGGTTGTCGGTTCCCAATATTGGAACATGGTACACGGCTCTTGTCCGGAAGACGTAAAGCAGGATGCGGAAGGCCTCCAGACCATGCGGGTTCTGGCAGAAAACATGGCCTGCCTGTTACGTAACCTTGCTGCCGGCGAAGCCGCAAACGTAGCACCGCCGGAGAAAGAGCGCCGGATGTGGACCAACTTTATTCGGTAACACTTACAAGAACAAAGAGTTCCGCTTGCGGAACTCTCGCGCCGCTTTTGCGTCGCATCTATGCGACATCTTCCTCTGCAAAAGCGTGCGCATCCACAGCGGAGCGTTTTTTACTTTATAGGAAATCACGCAATTTCCTATAAAGTAAAAAAGGACAGACATCATCGTCTGTCCTTTTCTTCTTATTATGTAATCCTATATGACATTTTCTACTTCTGCGCCGCATCCTTTGCGCGAATCAGCAAATGCTGGAATGCTCTTACACGTTCAATGCCCACGGCTATCGCATCAAATTGTATCCGCCCACCTTCATACTCAATGACAAAGAACGCCTTCCGACGAAGAATATAACTAAACAACATCACAAAACTAATTATCCAAAGTGAAAGCGATATCATAAGATTCACTCCAATAACAAAATAATATACGAAGGCAACAACGAACCACAGAACCGTTGCAATGAGTAATCCAATCGGATTGGAAGCTACAAATCCTGTCCCAGTAATGTCCTTCACATCCACCGTCTTCACCCAGGAAAACGCATTCACTCTTCCCTGACTGGCATCTAGCATCTTCCCCTGCAGATACACTCGCTTATCCGTAACCACTGCATTACACTTCTTTGCGACACCAAACGGACTGGACAAGGTTCCCTTAAAATAACCGTCTCCCAATTCCCCCAAATACTTCTCTTCCGAATCAACAAACATCGCCTGATACTTCGCCTGATTCCAATCATTTGGCGTCATATGTTCGCCTGTATAACCTGTCTGAGGCCCACCAGTCTGACCTGCCGCACCACCTACATAATGACCACAGGATGGACAATACGCCTTGTCTTCCGGCACTTCCCTTCCACAATTCGTACAAAACATAACAAAAGCTCCTTATCCTCTTGTAATCCTATAACCAATCTACTTCTGCGCCGCATCCTTTGCGCGAATTATCAAATGCTGGAATGCTTTCACACGCTCATATCCGACTAATGTGGCATTAAACTGTATCCGCCCCCCTGCATACTCAATAACAAAGAACATCTTACGCCGGAAAAGATAGCTCAACAGGAAAACAATTGCAAGCACCAACATGACCGTTCCGCAAAGCATAAACACCCTCTTTTCACCTCCCCATGCATCCATAGCTACAAGATAACTAAACAAAGCTATAACGCCATAAATAATGGAAATAATCAACAAACCAATCGGATTGGATGCCACAAATCCGGTGCCGGTAATGTCCTTCACGCCTACCGTCTTCACCCAGGAAAATGCATTCAATCTTCCCTGGCTGGCATCAAACATCTTACCCTGCAAATACACTCTCTTATCCGTAACCACTGCACTACACTTCTTTGCAACACCAAACGGGCTGGATAAGGTTCCTTTAAAATATCCGTCTCCCATTTCCCCCAGAAACTTTTCTTCCGGGTCAACAAAGGTATTTTGAAATCTGGCCTGATTCGGATCATATGCCGGCATCTGACCACCT
>JAZNBY010000094.1:0-34053 GCA_045587325.1 Lachnospiraceae bacterium
ATAAGTAAGCTTTACGCCCTTAATTCTGCCTAACTTCTCTTTGATGGTCAGAACATCCGCCAACATCTGGGTCGGATGAAATTCATTGGTCAGTCCGTTCCATACCGGTACCCCGGCGTACTTTGCCAGTTCTTCCACGATTTCCTGTTCAAAGCCGCGGTACTCAATACCTTCATACATGCTTCCCAGAACTCTTGCGGTATCCGCAATGCTTTCCTTCTTGCCGATCTGGGAGCTGGAAGGATCCAGATACGTACAACCCATACCCAAATCATAAGCTGCCACTTCGAAGGAGCAACGGGTTCTTGTACTGGTCTTTTCAAAAATCAAAGCCACATTCTTTCCGGCATGCTTATCCTTGGTCAGAATGCCCTTCTTCTTCTTTTCCTTCAAATCTGCTGCCAAATCCACCAGATACAAAATCTCTTCCGGCGTATAATCCAATAATTTTAAAAACGAACGTCCCTTTAAATTCATTATTCTGCCCCTTTCTCCACTACGCTATCTAACAGAAGCTCCAGTGCCGATTCCATTAACATAGACTGGCGAAGCGTTGCCACTTCCTGATCAGCCAAAAGTTCCTCTAACGTTATTTCCAAACTTTCCGCATACTCGGTTGCCTTTTCGGTAAACTCAGACTCTGTCAAAGTAAGGCCTTCTGCCTTTGCCACACTATACAAAGCAACACGCTCCTGCTCCAAACGGCGAATCGCCTTCTCTCTGCTGGCCCAAAGCACCTCGCTGGCCTCTGCGCCGAATATGGACTCAAACTCCTCTACGGATGCAAATCCGTAAACATAGGAATAATACAATTTCTCAAAATCAAGGGAGTCCATAATATACTTCTCATCCATCTTTTCGAAAGTAGTATTCTCTACCAGATAATCCATCACTGCATTGTACTTTCTCTCTTCCGTCAAAAAGCCTTTGGAAAACAAACGGAAATCCCCGATAGTAGTATACTCACCGCCGGTAATGGTAGTAACAAACTCATCCGTAAACTCCGGTGCCACCTGGGCTGCCACGGAATGAATGGTTATTTCGAATACAACATCCTTACCTGCCATCTCTTCGTCCCAGTAATCCTCCGGGAACTTTAACGGAAGCGAAAGCTTATCCCCTTTCTTTGCTCCGATGATACCCTCTTCAAAGCCCGGAATAAAACCGCCGGCACCGATTTCCACCTCTGCGCTGTATGCGGTACCGCCTTCAAATGCAACACCATCCAAGTAACCTACATAGTCAATAATGACAATATCCGTCTCTACGATTGGCTGGGATGCATCCTTTAACACTCTTTCCCTGTTGGCATTCCGTACTTCCTCAATATATCCGTCCACATCCGCATCGGTAATCGCCTGCACTTCGATTCCCTTATAGCCCTCCGGCAACACGGTAGACTCTACATACAGTTCATAATCCGTGACCAGAAGCCCCTCTGCCGCAAGCTCTAGCGGAGACTTCGTTACCTCCGGCTGTTCTGTCGTTACCGCAGGAGTCAGCGTGGTAGTAGTAGTCGCATTCCCGCCCGTCTTTTTTGTTTCCTTGTTGTTACATGCACCCAGTGCCATACCCATTGCCGCACAAACAGCGACAAACAATAATTTCTTTTTCATATTCGTTTCCTCTTTTCTAAATTCAACCATATGCCCTCGCCCTATATATAGTATAAAGCATCAAAGCGTGTCTCCTACGAAAGGAAACACGCTTTATAGTATAGCATGACATAGCAAAAAAGGCAAGTAAAACCCCTGTAAAAAAGCCCCGTTCACTAATTTTTCACGAATCCTTCATCCGGGAACGGAACACCAGAGACCCCAGATATCCGAAAACCAGTGCAGCACTGATTCCCACGGCGCTGGCAGTAAATCCGCCTTTAAAAACTCCCAGAAAACCACTTTCGTCCACGCTCTTTTTTACACCTTCATACAGGGTATGACCGAATCCGGTTAACGGAATGGAAGCACCCGCTCCCGCCCACTCCTTAAAGGGACCGTATACCCCCACCGCACTAAGCAGTGCTCCGCCACACACTAAAAGCACCATAATCCGCCCCGGCTGCAGCTTTGTTTTATCCATTAATATCTGTGTCAATGCGCAAATCCCGCCGCCGACACAAAACGCAATCACATACTCCATCTAATGCGCCTCCTTCCGTTCCAATACAATGGCATGGGCAATGCCCGGAATGGTATTTCCTTCGTTTGCACTGACCGGAGACAACAGTGCTCCCGTAGGAACAAATAATATCCGGTTCCATTCTCCTTCATACAAACGATCCAGTAAATATCCCGCCAAAGTCACTGCACTGCAGCCACAACCGGAACCGCCCGAATGGGTATCCTGCAATTCATTGTCAAAAATAAGCAGTCCGCAATCCTCCTGCACCGGTTTTACATCATAGCCTTTCTGTCCCAGCATATCCGCTAAAATCCCTGCACCTACCACACCTAAGTCCCCGGTAATGATTTTGTCGTAATCCTCCGGTGTCCGGTTAAAATCCTTCAGATGGGCCTCCACCACCGCTGCCGCTGCCGGCGCCATACAGGCGCCCATGTTGGCTTTATCTTTTATGCCATAGTCCGTTACCTTCCCGACAGTCCCGCCGGTAATGACCACTTCTGCCTTTCGTTTTTGTCCATCCTCCTGTTGTTTCCGGCTCCGGGTAAGTGCCACCTCATTTCCCACTACCAAGGAACCGCTTCCCGTTACCGTCCAGGTGGCAGCCGGCGGTCTTTGATTCCCGTATCCGAGTGGAAAACGGAATTCCTTTTCCGCACTGGCAAAATGACTGGAGGTTACCGCCTGGGCACAATCCGCAAAACCGCCTGCCACCGCCATGGATGCTAACAACAGGCTTTCTCCCATGGTAGAACAGGCCCCGTACACTCCCAAAAAAGGAATCGGTAGTTCTCCCGCACCAAAAGAGCTGGCTAAAAGCTGTCCCAGCAAATCTCCCGCAAACAGCATGCGGATTTGCTTCGGCGTTAACCCTGCCTTCCGTATAGCCAGTTCCGCCGCCTTTTTCATCATATTACTTTCCGCTTCATTCCAATTCTCACCACCGAACCGGTCCGTCTCATCAATTTCATCAAAAAAGGAACGCAGCGGTCCCTCGCCTTCCTTTTTCCCGACGACAGCCGCACGTCCCAATACATAGACATCTTCCGTAAAGCAAACACTTTGCGCACCGACGCATTTATTCTCACTCATACTAGCCGCCTTTCCTCACGGCAAAAGTCCGTCTTCCGCTTTTGCCGTTCTTCTTTGCGTTCAGTATTTGCTTTATTCGGAATTTTATTCAATTTTATTCTTATCTTAGATAAAGTAATCTTCCATACGATCCTTCAGCCTCATCTTATCCGCCACAAGTCCCAGCACAACAAACAGAATACTTGCCGCTACGGACTGTCCGGCATTCCACGGCACAGACAACAATGGTGTATAGGTGCCCACAATAAACATTTCGTAAAAAAGGTAGCCAAATACACAGAAAATCGCACCTGGAATCATCATAATATAATTTCTGAGGGTCAGAATCTTTTTGCCGTTTGGTCCGAAACAAAGAACCGTAACCGTCTTAATCGGAATGGTTGCAATCACCCACGGCCAGCCTCCGGTCAAAACGTCCGCCAATGCAGCACCGCCTGCACCGGCAACAATAGCATACGGAGTCGGCAACAAACAAGCCACAAAGTAAATAATTCCATCCCCCAGATGTACATAACCGTTCTGTCCCGGTACGTTGATCGGCATCTTTATATATGCCGTAAATACGAAAATGATTGCGGCAAATACAATTGCCAGACACAGATACTTTAATTGTGTTCCTGCTTTACTTCTCATGTTCCCACTCTCCTTTCAAGTTCCGATAAAATTTATTCAAAACAGATAGACATTCCTGTTCCACTCCTTGCATTTTATACGAAATCAGTATATACTATTTTTGGTTATATGACAAGAGTCAGAATAGGAGTATTTTATAACATCAAATGAGATACCGGATTGCAAAAAGAGAAGGCTCCCCTGCCTACTTACAACTTTATAAACAAGTGCGGGAAGACATTATTCAGGGGTTTTATCCTTATCAGGGCAAGCTCCCGTCCAAACGACTCATTGCCACGGAAACCGGCGTAAGCACGGTAACGGTGGAGCATGCCTATGCCCTGCTTTGTGAAGAAGGTTATGTGGAAACCAGGGAACGCAGCGGTTATTTTGTCTGCTTCCGTAACGACGACGGTTTCATGGCACCTTCTGCGGAAGCCTCCGTCTCCCCTCTTGCCTTTCCTGGAAGTAGTCAGGATACTTCCTTTGAGTTTCCGTTCTCGGTTCTTGCAAAAACCATGCGAGGTGTGCTCAGTGACTACGGCGAGACTATCTTAACCCGGGGTGAAAACGCCGGTTGTACGGAGCTTCGGGAAGCCCTGCGCCGCTATCTGGCCAGAAGCAGGGGAATCCTGGCGGATACGGAGCAAATTATTATCGGTTCCGGTTCCGAGTATCTCTACGGTCTGATTGTCCAGCTTCTTGGACAGACCCGTACCTACGGACTGGAATCCCCGTCCTATGAACAGATTCAACAGGTATACCAGGCTTCCGGAGCCCGTTATGTAATGCTCCCGTTAGGCCCCGAAGGCATCAAAAGTTCTGCCCTTCGTACCTGCACGGCAGATGTCCTGCACCTTTCCCCTTACCGGAGCTTCCCTTCCGGTGTTACCGCCTCCGCTTCCAAGCGTCACGAATACCTGCGCTGGGCATCAGTCCCGGGCCGCTATCTGGTAGAGGATGACTTTGAATCGGAATTCACCCTGTTAAAGAAACCGGAGGAAACTCTGTTTTCCCATACACAAAATGACAATGTCATCTATATGAATACCTTTTCCAAAACCATTTCTCCTTCCCTGCGGGTAGGCTATATGGTTCTGCCGAAACATCTGGTGCCGGAATTTACAAAAAAGCTCGGCTTCTACTCCTGCACGGTTCCTACCTTCATGCAGTACGTATTAGCCAAGCTTATTGATCAAGGTGATTTTGAGCGCCACATCAATCGTGTGCGCCGAAAAAAGAGGAGTCTGACCTAAGGGCTATCGTTTTACGATGGCCTTTCCCCGCCATTTGCCCCCGAGCCAACGAATAAACATAATAGCTCCTCTGAGACATTCATCTGCTGCCGTACCCATAAATACGCCGGCAATACCGAGGCCCAGTGTCACACCGAAGGTATGACCTACGAAGATTCCGCAACCCCACATGCTGACAAGACCCATCAGTACCGGGAACAGCACATCTCCCGCTGCTTTCATGCTACCGATAATCACAAGATTGGTGGTTCTGCCGATTTCAAGGAAAATTCCCACCAACAATACTTTCTGTACAAACGGCACTACCTCTGTACTGGAGGTAAATATTTTCAACGTCCACGGACAAATGAGAAGATTCAGAGTCGCTATACCGATGGCCACCGGAAGACAGGTCTTTAATGTCTTCAATACCCGCTTATAGGCTGCATCCTCCCGTCCGGCTCCTACCAGATGTCCCGTTACAATCTGGGTCGCCTGGGCCAATGCGTTGGAAAACACTACGGAAAAGGACATGAGGGTATTGCTGTATACTTTTGCATTGGATGCTACCGGGCCAAAGCCGTTAATAAAGGAAAGTAATACCAGCTGGTAGATATTATATGCCAGATTCTCTCCCGCAGACGGCACACCGATTTTTAACATACGGACCAAAATCTGCTTCGGAAACGGAAGCAAACTGCGCAACGACAGCTTACCGATTTTATATATAAAGAAGATAAACAGCGCTACCGACAATGCCAGGGCACGGGATACTACCGTAGAAATGGCTACACCGGCCACGCCCAGTCCCCAATGCTTTAACGGACCGTATAAGAACAGCCAGTTACCGAAAATATTTATCACGTTTACCGCCAGGGATATGTACATGCCCACCCGGGTATAGCCGTGACAACGGAGAATCTGCACCATCACATTATAGCCGGCCTGTAAAAACAATCCGCCGCCGACAATCTTCATGTACTTCGCCGCATCCGCAACCTGCTCCGCCGGCACATTCAACAAACTAATGAAGTTTCTGCAGAAGAAAAACACCACCGTACTGAGAATCACACCCAGGGTCATATTAAACGCAAAAGACAGCGTGTAGATCTGGTTCATGTTCTCATTTTTCTTTGCCCCCAGATACTGAGCCACCACAACACCGGTAGCTCCTGCGATGACGTTAAACATAATAATGAAGAAGAACATCATCTGATTCGCATTTCCCACCGCACCTACCGAATTTTGATTATAATTACTCAGCATAACAGTGTCCACGTTGCTGATTAATATATTCAGCAACAGTTCTATAAAAATAGGACCTGCCAACAATAACATGGAAGTTTTTTCATTAATTTCCAATGTCTTTTTTCCCTGTTTCATCCGGAACTCTCCTTATATGATTGACTGCTGGTTTGTTTTCTCTTTGTTTCTTTATTCACATTACTATACATCACTTTTTATTATCTTGCAAGTAAAAATATGCAAATATTTATATTATCAATCATTGTTCATTTTGTTATATCGTACATTTGCTTGATTCATCAGCCCTTTTCGCTCAACTTGTCCTGTCATAGTTTCATTCATTTTTTCATGTGCTATCAATATTCCATAACAGTTTCATTTCATACCGGTCTTAGCAGTTTTCTTAAAAAAGTCACATTTCTCCATGAGAATTCATCATTTTGCTATGGAAAATACAATAAAAATGCCTTACACTGAAAGAAAAGATAGTTTCTGCGAAAGCCACTTTCTGTTTTCGCAGGGTTCCGTTACGAAAGGAGAGCTTTATGATAGCAACGACACCGCCTATGGGCTGGAACAGCTGGGACTGCTACGGAGCAGCCGTCACCGAAGACATTGTACGGGCAAATGCCGATTTTATGGCAAAGCATTTAAAGCAATACGGTTGGGAATATATCGTGGTAGACATCCAGTGGTACGAGCCTACCGCCGAAAACCACTATTATCACAACTTTGCCGAGCTTTGCATGGACGAATACTCCCGCCTCCTGCCGGCCGTGAACCGTTTCCCTTCCGCAGAGGGCGGTGCGGGCTTCAAACCGTTAGCGGATTATGTGCATTCTCTGGGGTTAAAATTCGGTATCCATATGATGAGAGGCATCCCGCGACAGGCCGTTCATCAAAACACAGCCATACTGGGTACCACCATGACTGCCAGAGAGATTGCCGCCCAGAGCAGTATCTGCGAGTGGAATACGGATATGTACGGAGTTAATTGCTCCACCGAAGGCGGTCAGGCTTACTACAACAGTCTGTTTGAACTGTACGCCTCCTGGGGCGTGGATTTCATAAAGGTAGATGATATTTGCAGAGGCTATCCGGTGGCGGAGGTGGAAGCCATTGCAAAGGCCATCAAACACTGCGGCAGAGACATGGTACTTTCCCTTTCTCCGGGGCCGGCCCGGCTTGATGTGGCAGAACATATGAAGGAGCATGCCAATATGTGGCGTATCACCGATGACTTCTGGGATCGGTGGGACCTTCTTTATAATATGTTCGAACGGGCGGAAAAATGGTGCATCCATTCCGGCGTTACCTCCACCCACGGACACTGGCCGGATGCAGACATGCTGCCCATCGGACCGATCAATCAGGTATACGGCAAGGAAAACCGCACCAAATTCACCGAAGACGAACAGCGTACCATGCTGACCCTCTGGTGCATTATGCGCTCCCCGCTGATGATCGGCGGCGACATGACCGGCTTTGATGCCTTTACCATGAGTCTTATCAATAATCCGAAGCTGATCGAGGTGTTACAGCACACCCACTCCGCTCATCCGTTGTTCCGTAGGAAGACAGAGACTACGGAAGCTGCCGATGCCAAAGAAACCTGTGCATGGATGGCTACTTATGAGAATGGCGACCTGTGTATCGCCCTCTTTAACCTTGGAGAGACCGAGACCGAGGTGAGTGCAGTGCTGCCGTTCGGAACAGAATACACCGGTTATGATATTTGGACAGACAAGGAAATTGCCATTACCGACAGATGTGTAAACAAGACACTTCCGAAGCACGGGGCGGCAATGTACCGGATAAAAAGAACCTAAAACAACCAAGCTTATCCTTAGGGTGCCGTATTGGAATGCGGCACCTTTTTTATACGTTTTTATTACCTTTTATATAAAAATCCTTGCATTGATTAGCTTTCTAATTGACTTTGGTTTTTAATTGTTTTATCATAGAGTTAATGGAGGTTCTTTCTATTTCGGAAGCAGCCCTGCACTTTCAATTTATGAATCTGATCGGAGGTATTGATTATGGCAAAAACATTGGGCTTAAACCCGTATCTTCCGTCCTGGGAGTATATTCCGGACGGTGAGCCGTATGTATTCGGTGACCGTGTGTATGTGTATGGTTCCCACGACTTTTACAACGGCTATGTTTTCTGTATGGGAGATTATGTGTGCTGGTCCGCACCGGTAGATGATTTGGGCAACTGGCGTTATGAGGGTGTGATTTACCCGAAGACATCGGATCCGTTAAATCGTGACGGCAAGATGTGCCTTTATGCACCGGACGTTACCGTCGGTCCGGACGGCAGATATTATCTGTACTATGTAATGGACCATGTTTCCGTGGTTTCTGTTGCGGTTTGCGACACGCCGGCCGGCAAGTATGAGTTCTATGGCTATGTTCACTATGCAGACGGCACCCGTCTCGGTGACAGAGAGGGCGACGAGCCTCAGTTTGACCCGGGTGTTTTGACCGAGGACGGCAAGACCTACCTTTACACCGGTTTCTGCGGCAGAGGGGACAAGAGCCGTTCCGGTTCCCTTGTTACCGTATTGGATGCCGATATGCTCACGATCTTGGAGTCTCCGAAGCTGGTAGTTCCGGGTTGCATGTACTGTGAGGGCAGCGGCTTTGAAGGACATTCCTTCTTTGAAGCATCCTCCATCCGCAAGATTGGGGACACCTATTACTTCATCTACTCTTCTGAGGTAATGCATGAGCTTTGCTACGCTACCGCCAAGTGCCCGACGGATAAGTTTACCTATGGCGGCGTTATCGTCAGCAACTGCGATCTACATATCGACACCTACAAGCCGGCAGATATGCCTGCGGCTTACGGTGCCAACAACCACGGCAGCATCGTAGAGATTAACAATCAGTGGTACATCTTCTATCACCGCCAGACCAACGGCGGCTGGTATTCCCGTCAGGGCTGTGCAGAAAAGATTACCGTCCTTCCTGACGGCTCCATCCCGCAGGTTGAAATCACCTCCTGTGGCTTAAACGACGGTCCGCTCCCGGGCGAGGGCGAATACGCAGGCTACCTTGCTTGTAACCTATTTACCGATACCCCTCGTGCTTTTGTAGGTGGTGAAGGCTTCCCGAAGGTAATGCAGGACGGTCGTGACGGTGATGAGGAAATCGGCTATGTGGCAAACATCAGCAACAGCGCAACCGCAGGCTTCAAGTACTTTGACTGTAATGGCATCAAGCGCTTTGCAGTGACCACCCGTGGCTACGGCAACGGCACCTTTGAAATCAAGACCGCCTGGGATGGCGAGGTTCTCGGCACCGTAACCCTCCAGTACACCAACGTATGGGAGCGCTACGAGGGCGAAGCCAATATCCCGGATGGTGTCAATGCCATCTATCTGACCTACCGCGGTGGCGGAAACGTAAGTCTCAAGTCATTTGAACTGTTGAAATAGTGATTTCGTAAATAAGCCCACGCGCCGGCTCGGGCGTGGCGATAAAAGAAGGGAGATTTTTATGATTCGTAAGGCAAAAACAGAAAATGGTATTGTGTTGGGTTTACCGGCAGCGGACCCTCGGGTTACCGCATTTAAGGGCATTCCGTTTGCGGCTCCGCCGGTAGGAGAAAACAGATGGCGTGCACCGCAACCGTGTCCGGACTGGGAAGGGGAATTCATGGCGTATGAGTTCGCTCCGATTTCCGTACAGAACACACCGGGCCTGGGCACCGACATCTACTGCAGAGAATGGCACGTAGACCCGGAGATTCCGATGGACGAAGACTGTCTGTACTTAAACGTATGGACCAACGCAAAGAGTACGGAGGATAAGCTTCCGGTTCTCGTTTGGATTTTCGGCGGCGGCTTCAACTGGGGTTATACCGCTGAGATGGAATTTGACGGTGAGCGCTTTGCCCGTCGCGGTGTGGTTGTGGTTACCGTAAACTATCGTTTGAACCTGTTCGGCTTCTTAGCACATCCGGAGCTTGCAAAGGACCAGCCGGAGGCTCCGGCCAACTTCGGTCTTCTGGACCAGCAGGCAGGTATCAACTGGGTTAAGAGAAATATCGCAGCCTTCGGCGGCGACCCTGACAACATTACCATCGCAGGACAGTCCGCAGGCGGCGGCAGCGTTATGCAGCAGCTTGCTTCTCCGCAGAATACAGGCTTGTTCCAGAAAGCAGTCATCATGAGCGGTGCCATCCGCAGTCCGTACAAGGAGCAGACTCCGATAACTTCTCCGATGTCCTTTGAGGAAGCACAGGCACACGGTACAGCCTTCTTTGATTTCATTGGAGCCAAGTCTTTAGCAGAGGCCAGAGCCATGGATGCCACCTGGCTTCTTGGCAAATATGATGAATTTGTCGCAACCCATGGACGTATGTTCCCGATTCAGGACGGTGTCTTCTCCGTGGACGACCCAATGAAGCTGATTGCTTCCGGCAAGGCTTTAAATGTACCGCTTATGGCAGGAAATACCGCGGACGAGTTCCTAAACTCCATTCCGGCCAAGGATGAAGCAGAATTGGTTACCAAAGCCAAGGAATGTTTTGGTGACAAGGCGGAGGAATTCCTTGCTTTTGCGGAAAGCAAAAAGTCCATCGAATTCATGGGACACACTGCTTACGCACCGGTCAGCGGCATCGAATGTTCCGTTAAGAGTATGTTCCTTGACCGTCAGGAAAAGGGCAACGTAAAAGACTGCTACTACTATCGTTTCGATGCAGATATTCCGGGCTGGGACAATCCGGGTACCTTCCACTCCGTGGACTTGTGGTTCTTCTTCGAAACCCTGGCAAAGTGTTGGAGACCGTTTACCGGCAAGCACTATGACGTTTCCCGTCAGATGTGTAACTACATGACCAACTTCATCAAGACCGGCAATCCGAACGGTACGGATATCGACGGCTCTCCTCTTCCGGAATGGAAGGCCTATACCAAGGAGCACAACTCCGGTATCGTATTCGGCAAGGAGAACTGCTACAGCGAAGAGAATTCCGACAGTGCCTTTGTGGATTTCCTGATTGAAGAGATTCGGGAAGAATTGAAGAAGTAACAGAAGCGATCCGTGAAGGGTTGAGGACATAATTAATGAAACAAAATGGGCTGTCGCATCTACGATTGAAAGATCATAGGTGTGACAGCTTTTTTGATTGTAAAAAGCCTCTATGGAGCGTTTGACTTCTGCCGGCATTCCGAATATACCTATTGCCTGCGACCTGCTTCCCCGCCGCATTCGAAACTTTTTTCTATAACTGTGCGCTTTTCGCTTACTTATAGAAAAAAGTTACTCTTTCTGTAGTCAAAACAGACTTTTTTCCTTTGCTTTTTCCCTGATTTTCTATACAGTCGCCTTTTCATCATTCTATAGAAAATTTTTATGATTTATTTTCTATAATGTCATGAAATCAACCAGATTATCGAAAACGACCCACTTAGAAGTCTTTCAAATGATTCAGTTCCCCGCCGTTTCACAAATCATTTTCTATAACGGAGCCAAATTCAGCCCCTTATAGAAAATCCACCCTCCCGGCTACATCCAACCAAGAAGTCCATAACCCCAAAGCTACATTCCCCACAAAAAAAGCCGCCGCAGCTACCATTTTCAATCGTAAACGGTAGGTGCAACAGCTTTTTTCTATTCTTGTAGAACATTTTCACGCATTCAAAATTCCCATATTTTCCCAATTATCATTTTCCCCGTGACTCTTTTTATCCATCCGGCAGAAATTTACAATTATTTACAATTATTTACAAATCATAGCATCACAAATAATTCTACTACCGTCTACGGTTCAAAACATGGCATCAGTTCCAGCTTAAACAGATTGTTTCTGTGCAGACGGTCAATCCGCTCCTTTACCGCTTCATCCTCACAGATGCCTTCTCTGATATATCGATCCAACACCGCATAGGTAAAGCCAAGGTTGTCCTCGTCGGTCTTTCCGCAAAGGCCGTCAATCGGCACCTTCTCTACCAAATCCTCCGGCAGGCCAAGTTCTCTGCCGATTTGCTTTACTTCCGCCACCGTGAAACGGGATAACGGGCTGAAATCGCCTACGCTGTCTCCGTACCGGGTAGAATATCCCACCCAGTCTTCGGACAAATTACAGGTATTTGCCACACGTCCGTTTACACTCTGGCTCACCGCATACAATACCGTCATACGGATCCGCGGCGGCAGATTGGTTCTGGACTGTGTGGTTATTTCAATGTCCGGCAGTGCATTTAACACCCCGTCCAACGCATCCTTAATATTCACTTCATAGTTCTTTATTTGAAGAAAATCCACCAGTTTTCTTGCCATATCGATGTCTGCCTGTATCCCACACGGCATCAGCACACCGATGACTCTGTCTTTTCCCAGTGCTTCTACGCAAAGTGCAGCCACGACGGAACTGTCCTTTCCGCCGGAAATTCCCACAACCGCATTGCAACCCGCACCGTTTTTCTCAAACCAGTCCCGGATCCACTGCACACATCTGTCTTTCATCTCTTTTGCATTAAACTGCGTCATTTCACTATCCTCCGTATTGTTTGTTTCATCATATTCTTTTTTCCGTTTTCTGTCAAGTACAGGCTATACCACACTCATCACCCAATAGATGAAGCCTAGGCCGCTACAGGTCAGGATTCCGTACAGGATAACCGGCCCCGCAATGGTAAAAATCTTACACCCGATGCCGAATACCTGTCCTTCCTTGCTGTACTCAATAGCCGATGCCGCCACGGAATTGGCAAAGCCCGTAATCGGCACCACACTGCCGGCTCCTGCGTATTTGGTCAGCTTCTGGTACAAATTCAGGCCGGTAAACAATGCCGACAAAAAAACCAGTGTCAGGGTCACATATAGGGCCGCATCCTCCTTGCTTGCTCCCATGGAGCCATACCAGGAAAGCAGGGCCTGTCCCAATACACAAATGCTTCCGCCTACCAAAAATGCCAAAGTGCAGTTCAGCCAGGTGTTGTATTTCGGAGTCACCTCTTCCACATATTTATTGTAATTTTTATCTCTGATTTTTGCATTTTTTTCGTTTACCACCGCATGAATCATGCGCTTTCTTTTCTTCTCATCCATTCGTCATCACTCCTTTCCGTTCCCGTCACTTCCCCGCACCGAATATCAACTGATACCAGGCCCCCGCTCCTTTTCCCAAGGCAAAGGCCAGCACCAGATAGGGCATCCCCTTTATCAGGCGCAGTCTCCTTGTCATTACGGGAAACACGTTGACGATTTCTGCCAGGGCAGCAGCAAGACATCCGGTAAATACACCGGAAAACAGCCCGCAGATTACCCGGGCAGGCAACACGTCCGGAAGGTTCCATTGAAACAAATCCACTCCGTTTGCAAGGGTAACGGCAACAATGGCAACCGTCTCATATAACATCACCCGTTTTGCGGTTTTGGTTCCTGCTGCCAGTCGTGTCACCACTCCCACTGTGGTAATAAACGCAAACAAGCCCGCCGCCACCGCCGCTCCAAACATAATTCCAAGGGCATAATACCCTACCACTCGGATTCCTTCAGGCATTTTCTTTGTTTCCCTCCCTGGTCGCATTCTCTATAATCGTAGCATTTACATCTTTTTCATATTGACGCATCTGCACCTGCAGCGGTGTAGGGTCACTGTCAATCTTTTTTCGGAGAAAATGGTTGAAAAACAGGATAATTCCCAGAGGCAACCCGATGCTGTAGGCAATCTCCAGTTCCCCGGGACCACTTCGTTCTCCACCTTCAGACAATTTATAAATCATGGCAAATATTTCTTCCACGGAAGAATCTTTGTTAAAACTCATAATCGTAAAAGCTGAGCCGAAAAAGACAGCCAAAGCCACCGCGATTGTTTTACCCCATTCCACAACAGACACCCACAAACCGGTCTTTTCCGGCTTATATTCCACAATAAAGTCCGGTTCCCCAAGGGTAGTCACAGCTACTTCCGGATACAATGTTCCCAACAGTCCGATGACCTTCATGACGGAAAACACTTTCTTCTCTTTCTGCTGTTCCGGGAAGCGGAACAATTCCGTTTTCCCAACCTTCTGCTTTGTCTTCGAATCCGTTGACGTAATCGTTGCCACATCGGAAAGCAGCACCCTCGGTTCTTTTACCAGACTGCACTGGTCAAACTGAAGAAATACCGTTACCTGCTCCTGCATAACCGTCCTCCTTGCCAAGGCTGGTCTGCAATTCGCATATAAGCTTCTTTATAGACTAACACCCCTCCCGGTGTATCCGGCTTATCCCGAAACGACCATACCAAAAGCAGAATGACCGCCAAAAGTGCCAACACTGCTACGGATAATAGGATTCTCTGTCGCATTGTCATCTTGCTTCACCACCTTTCCGTCCTTTGTTCACAGTATGTTCCGTTATCTCACATATTATGCAAGAAATGCCCGCATACGTCCCAGTATCTTTTTCTCCGTACGGCTGACCTGCACCTGACTGACACCCAGAATCCCGGCAATCTCCGTCTGGGTTTTATTCTCATAATAGCGCATCCGGATAAAATCCCTTTCTTCCTCTCTTAATGAAGCAAGTACCTGTTGCATTACCATATGATTTACAATCTGCTCCGTCACATCCTCTGTCCCCGGTATTTTTTCCGCCAGGGTACTTTCCGTTCCGTCACTGCGGCTTATGGGTTTTGACAAAGATTCAACCTCCGTACAGGCTTCCATGGCCAGCACAATGTCTTCCATACTCAGCCCCGTATCCGCCGCAATCTCTTCCAGCGTAGCATCCCTGCCCAGTTCCAGAGCCAGCCGTTCTCCGGCTGCCCGCAACCGGCTGTTGTTTTCTTTTAGGGTTCTGCTGACCTTTATCATTCCGTCATCACGAAGAAACCGCTTGATTTCTCCGGTTATCATAGGCACCGCATAGGTGGAGAACTTTACATCAAAGGAGATATCAAACTTATCGATTGCCTTAATGAGGCCGATGGTTCCGATTTGAAACAAATCTTCCGCTTCATATCCCCGTCCCAAAAAACGGCGGACCATACTCCACACCAGTCCCGCATTTTGTGTAATCAGTTGTTCTCTCGCCTGTCTGTCTCCCGCCGCGGAAAGACGTATCAGTTCGATTGTATCCAACCATGTCCCTCCTGTTTACCCTATTATTTTTTTCATCTTAACGAGAGTTCCTTCCCCCAGGACCGACTCTACCGTAAGTTCATCCGTAAATGCTTCCATAAAGGAAAATCCCATACCAGAACGTTCAAACTCCGGCTTTGTGGTATACATAGGTTCCATGGCCGTTTCAATATCCGCGATTCCGGCTCCGGTATCTTTTATATGAAACAGCACTTCCTTCCCATTCCTTGCACACCATAGTTCCACGATACCGCCTTCCTCGCCGTAGCCGTGAATAATGGCATTGGTCACCGCCTCCGACACAGCGGTTTTTACGTCCGCCAGCTCCTCCAGCGTCGGATTCATTGGCGTCATAAACGCCGCCACCGCCATCCGGGCCAATGCCTCATTGCATGATTTTGCCTGAAACATCAGGCGCATTTCATTCTCATATCCTTCCACTATCCTGTCTCCTTTTCTTATCTTTTCTTATCTTCCCGCATAATATTCCGTAGCCGAATGCAAAAATGCTTCTTTTTCGGATTCATACCGCTCTACGATTTTATAGATTCCCGACACTTTAAAGATACGTTCCACATTCGCTTTCACGCCGGTCACCCCGATGCGGCCGCCCTTAAAAATCACCTGACGGTACCGGCCCATGATTACACCAATCCCTGAACTGTCCATAAAGTCTACTGCCGAAAAATCAAACAGAATGTTTTTTACTCCGCTTCTTCCCAGCAGTGCATCCGCACTTTCCCTAATCCTTACGGAGGTATGATGGTCCAAGTCCGCCTTTAGGCGTATCAAAAGAACATCCCCCCGTATTTCGTACTCTGCTGCCTGCATAGTTCCTCCTTTCCGAAACCACCCCATGTATTGGAAAAAAAGAGGATCTGACGCAAGTCAAATCCTCTTTCGTAAATGGTTCCTTTTTTATTTATTCAAATCTTATTTCCTTACTACGGCCATACATCATGTGCCATATCTGCCCGGTCACTGTCCGGATATTCGGTAAATAGCTGGGTAAAGTATACTCCTGCGTTAGTAGTGTCGCCGCTTCTTTGGTACGAGCGGGCAAGGAAGTACAAGGTATCCTCATCCCCACCGCATACATCGCAAACAGTGTGAAGATACGGTATCGCTTCTTCATATTTCCCATCGTTATACAGGTCATGTCCGATATCGTAACCGTACAACTTGATTCTGCTTACAATCTGGGCTTCGATTTCCTTGTATCTGCGTTCTGCCGCCGGCCTCAGAACTGCCCCTTCCTTATGGTCACGCAATTTCTTTTCGTATACCACAAGGTCTGCCAGCAATTCTTTCAGTTCCTCCTGTTTTGCAGCTTCATTTACCTTACCGTCTTTCGGTTCTGCTTCTGCCAGCAGTATTTTATCTTCCACTTCGTAATATTCCATCAAGACAAACATAGCCTGCTCAAATGCTTCCGAATCGAAAATCGGAATAGAGTCGTTTTCCTGCTGCAAACGTTTTATTTTATTCTCCGCAACCTCCAGCTGATCTTTCAATACATCTATCTCATCCCTCAACACCGAAATCGTTGCCGTATAGGATCCAATTTCCGCACCGTAATCCCGTTCCTTCTTCGCATACTCCTCTTGCGCATCGGAACGGATGGTAGGTACAATCAGTAAATACAACACGGCGATTCCGATAAGGATACCGGCAAAGAACGTAATAAAGGCCATGTAGTTGGGCTTGTCCTCTTTAAAGGATACCCCCGTAGCCACCGGCTGGTAGGAAATTCCTTCCACTTCCTTCTCCTTACGCACCGGCTGCCCCTCCGGATTCAGCGTATTCTCAATCTCCGCCAAATAAGAAAGGGTAATGGTATTGGCCACGTCAATTCTCTGGGCTCTTAAAAGACACCTTTTGGCCTTTTCATACTCTTCACTTTTCATATACAAAAGCGCCAACAATTGCAACGCCCGCACATAACCCGGACGCACACTGATGGCCTTACGGAGCTGCAGCATCGCCAGATCATCGCTTCCCTGTTTCGCATACGCCAGTGCCTGGTTGTACTTTTTCACCGTTTGGTTCACCGCGTCCAACTTCGCCGGATTGGACTGCACCCTATCGATGAAATAGTCTGCGTCATTGTTCTCCGGCTGAAAATGCTTGCTGATAATCCACTCACCCAGAGCGGTAATCGGCTCGCCCATTTCATAGTAAACCAAGCCCAACAGATTCCTTGCATCAATGTTTCTTTTGTTGTGCTCCAGACTTTTCCGCAACATCAATATTGCACCGGATAAATCCCGTACCTTTGCTCTTGCCAAACCTTCATTATAATAGCGGTTCGAAAGCCGGTATAAGCGTATCATCACTGCCATGTCGGTGCCACAGCGGTCACAATACCGGCGATTTCGTCCCATGTCATATCCACACTTCGGACAATTCATCGCCATTCCCTACTTTCTCTCTTTTTTTCCTGTGACAACCTGCTCCAATAAATCGGATAAATCCGTTAAGTCATTATTCAAAATCGCTTCCTCGGCCTGGTCGATTTCCAGACTTGGCTGGAACTTCGCCAATTCTTCTTCGTAATTTAACATACGTGTTCCTCCTGGCTTGTACAATCCTAATATTCGTTTCATTCCTGCAAATCTTCTTTTTCTTTTATTTCCTTCATTTTCTACTATATAGACAAACACCGCAAAAATCAATAGTTTCCCGCGACTTTTTTTATTCTTCGCCACAAAAAAAGCGATATTGTCCTCTTTTGCGAACAATACCGCCTTTTTCTCTCATAATCAGGGTCTAACAGACAAAATCTGCCCTTCTCTTTTCACTGTTATTTACAAAAATGTGCCAGACGTTCTTCCACCTGTGCCATCATTGCAGTATACTTGTCAAGCTTCGCACGCTCTTCCGCAAGCTTTGCTTCCGGAGCCTTGTTTACGAAGTTCGGGTTGGACAGCATACCGTTTACACGCTTAAGCTCTCCCTCCAAACGAGCCTTTTCTTTCTGAAGACGCTCAATCTCCTTCTCGATGTCTACCAGATCCGCAAACGGAATGTAGATGGTAGCATTCGGGATTACCGCAGATACCGCATCCGCATCGATGCCGTCTTTGCCTTCCTGAATCTTAACTTCGCTAGCGCCGCCTAAGGATGCGAAGAATACCTTACTGTTTTCAAAGATTGCGCGTACGCTCTCCTGCTCGGAAACCACAAATACCATTGCCTTTCTGCTCGGCGGAACGTTCATCTCGCTACGCAGGTTACGGATGCCCTTTACCGCTTCCTTAATGAGCTCTACCGCTTCTTCCTCTGCCGCAAATGCGAAAGCGTCGCTGTACTCCGGCCAAGCGGAAATCATGATAGACTCGTCTGCGATGTTCTCTTCCATTTCCTTTAAGGTACAGAAGATTTCTTCCGTTACGAACGGCATGTACGGATGAAGAAGCTTTAATGCATCGGTCAGAACATGACGTAAGGTCCAGATTGCCGCTGCCTTGCTTGCTTCGTCGTTGCCGTAGAGACGCGGCTTTACCATCTCGATGTACCAGTCACAGAACTCTTCCCAGATGAAATCGTAAATCTTCTGTGCCGCAATACCCATCTCGAACTTGTCTAGATTCTCGGTCACTTCCTTGCAAAGGGTGTTTGCCTTAGAAAGAATCCACTTATCCGCGTCCGCAAGACTTGCCATATCCGGGGCAACTGCCTTCGCCGCAGCACCGTTTCCGGCTGCCTCCATCTGCTGCATATTCATCATAATAAAACGGCTTGCGTTCCATACCTTATTTGCAAAGTTTCTGCTTGCCTCTACTCGCTCCATGTAGAAACGCATATCGTTACCCGGTGCATTACCGGTAATCAATGTAAAACGAAGTGCATCCGCGCCGTACTGGTCAATGATTTCCAGCGGATCGATACCGTTTCCTAAGGACTTACTCATCTTACGTCCCTGGGAGTCACGTACCAGACCATGGAACAGAACCGTCTTAAACGGCTTTTCCTTCATCTGCTCGTATCCGGAGAAAATCATACGGATAACCCAGAAGAAAATAATGTCATAACCGGTTACAAGTACATCCGTCGGATAGAAGTACTTTAAGTCCTCCGTCATCTCCGGCCAGCCAAGAGTAGAGAACGGCCACAATGCGGAGGAGAACCAGGTATCCAGGGTATCCGGATCCTGCTCTAAGTGGTCGTGTCCGCACTTAGGACAAACCTTCGGTGCATCCGCAGTCTTTGCTACGGTAATCTCACCGCACTTGTCACAGTAATATGCCGGAATACGATGTCCCCACCACAACTGTCTGGAAATACACCAGTCACGGATGTTGTCGGTCCAGTTAAAGTAGGTCTTTTCCATACGCTCCGGAACAAGGGTAATTTCCTTATTCTTAACAGCCTCTACCGCCGGCTTAATGAGCTCATCCATCTTTACGAACCACTGCTGCTTGATAAGCGGCTCAACGGTGGTCTTACAACGGTCATGGGTACCTACATTATGAGAGTAGTCCTCGATGCGAACGAGAAGTCCCATCTCATCCAACTCTTTTACAATCTGCTTTCTTGCTTCGTAACGATCCATGCCTGCAAACTTGCCGCCTGCCGCATTGATGGTTGCGTCGTCGTTCATAATGTTGATTTCCGGTAAGTTGTGACGCTTTCCTACCTCGAAGTCGTTCGGGTCGTGTGCCGGGGTAATCTTAACTACACCGGTACCAAAATCCATCTCTACATAATCATCCGCAATAATCGGAATCTCACGATCTACAAACGGAAGCATTACAGACTTACCAACCAAATGGGTATAACGCTCATCATTCGGGTTTACTGCCACAGCGGTATCACCAAGCATAGTCTCCGGACGGGTGGTTGCAAACTCAAGGAATTCATCGGTACCTACTACCGGATACTTAATGTGCCAGAAATGGCCTGCCTGCTCCTCATACTCAACCTCTGCATCGGAAATGGAGGTCTTACAAACCGGACACCAGTTTACGATACGGGAGCCCTTGTAAATCATCTTCTTTTCATACAGCTTTACGAATACTTCCTCAACGGCCTTGTTACAGCCTTCATCCATGGTAAAGCGCTCTCTGTCCCAGTCACAGGAAGAGCCCAGCTTCTTAAGCTGGCTGATAATACGTCCACCGTACTCTTTCTTCCACTCCCATGCACGCTCAAGGAAGCCCTCACGGCCAAGGTCTCTCTTACCGATGCCTTCCTTCTTCATCTGCTCGATAATCTTAACCTCGGTAGCGATACTTGCATGGTCGGTACCCGGCTGCCACAGTGCGTTGTAGCCCTGCATTCTCTTATAACGGATTAAAATATCCTGCATGGTGTTATCCAGTGCATGTCCCATGTGAAGCTGGCCGGTAATGTTTGGCGGCGGAATCACAATAGTGAACGGTTTCTTGGTTTCATCCGGCTCGGCATGGAAATACTTTTTATCCAGCCACTTTGCATACAATCTGTCTTCTATGTCCTTCGGATCATAGGTCTTTGCTAATTCTTTCTGCATACGATTTCCTCCTTTTTTAATAAGAGTCTGTTTACAGACTCTTAGCGCCGAGCGCGGTCGCTTGCGACATCTTCCAATCGCGCGAGTGCGCATCCCGCGGAGCGCCTTTTTTGTTTAAAAGGACTTTCTTCCTTTTAAACAAAAAAGGTCGGTTCATCCTATAAGGACGAATCGACCGTGGTACCACCTTACTTTACAGCACAATGTACTGCCTCTCTGCCTGTAACGGGACCTCCCGGTAGTCTCTACTGCGAATCCAATGATTCCTTCAAAACTACTGCTCCAAAGCTACCTTCCATAAGCAAGCCTTTACAGGACCTTTCAGCCGGTGAGTCCCGCTCTCTTTCAAGATGACTTATGTACTCCTCTTCTTCTGCGCATTTTCAATATGTGTCTATCTTAATCGAAGAAAAATAAAAAGTCAAGCACATTTTTCCTTCTCTCTTATTTTCCCCTTTTGTCATTTTCACTTCTAGTCAATTAGACCTATAAATTCAAAAAATAATTGTACTATTTAAAAATTGATGATATAATTAGTCTGGTATTAGTTCGATTTCCATGCAACTGGTTTTTTGATTTTTTATTGCACACTCAAAACGAAGGAGATTACTATGAGATTCTCAAGCGATGTGTCAAAAAAACAGAATAGCAACCTTGATAAGCTGACAGGAATCAATAACCAGTTAGGCTTTTTTGAGGACACACAGAAACTGTTAGCGCAAAACCCTTCCGTTTCCTTTTGTCTGATTTACTGGAACATCCGCAAGTTCCGTACTACCAACGATTTATTCGGATGGGAAGCCGGCGACCGGATTCTGGTACAGTGGGCCAATACTCTGCACGAGATTTTAAAGAACGAGCTGGCTGTTTACGGGCGCCTTGACCACGATAACTTTGTTTGCTGTGTCACAGAAGCGTTTCTTCAAAATAACGAATGGACCAAGTTAGGAGAGATTAACTATTTTACCGGAGAAGCGGAATATCACTTCTACTCCTGCTGCGGTCTGTATCGCATTACAGACACCACCCTTCCTTTGACAACCATGTTGGACAAGGCCAGAGCCGCCATGGAGACAATTAAAAATAATTATATGACCCTTTACGCATGGTATGATGACAGCATGTGGAACTCCCTTTTGGAAGAGCAACAGATGAACATCGAGTTTAAGAATGCCATTGCAGAAAAGCAGTTTAAGGTATATTATCAACCGATTTGCCGGGCTACCGACGGACTTATTACCTGTGCAGAAGCTCTGGTCCGCTGGCAGCACCCGACCAAAGGTATGATTTCTCCGGGTACCTTTATTCCGCTCTTTGAGAAGAACGGATTTATCAGTATATTGGATCGTTACGTCTGGGACGAAGTATGTGCCATGCAGCAAAGCCGCTTAGACCAGGGACTGGCTACGGTTCCCGTATCAGTAAATGTATCCCGTGTGGAATTCTACAACCCGACTCTTTGTGACGACATCAAAAACATTGCAAAGAAACACAACATTTCTCCGGATTTACTGAAAATCGAGATTACGGAAAGTGCCTACGCCGACAACCCTGTACAGGTACAGGAAGCCGTAAAGAAGCTTCATGCTTACGGTTTTACCGTATTGATGGATGACTTCGGCAGCGGCTACTCTTCCTTAAATATGTTAAAGGATTTACCGATTGATGTTTTAAAGATTGATATGCGTTTTCTGGACAATTTGGATACCAGTCAGAAAGCAACCATTGTTCTGGAATCCATTATCCGTCTGGCAAAGTGGATGAAACTTAGTGTAGTTTCCGAAGGCGTAGAAACCCAAAAGGAATGGGAATACTTAAAGAGCGTGGAATGTGACGCGGTACAGGGCTATTATTTCTACAAGCCGATGTCGCAGGAGGATTACATTGCCCTGTTAGATCGTTCTGCCGCTAACAGCACCAACCTGTTGTTCCATTCCACACCGGAAGTGGATGATACCATTTTGGACATTTTCAATCAGAGCAATACTATGGAAAGTGTTCTGTTTTACAGTATGATCGGTGGTATGGGACTTTTGGAAGTCAATGGTGACGATGTGGAGATTCTCCGGGTAAACAACGGCTATTATGAAACCGTTTATAACACGCTTCCGAGAGAACGCAACCTGGTGAATCATCCGTTTGAAGAGCCGGAACGCAGTTTTATGTTAGAACAGTGCCGACTGGCCAGGGAAGAAGCAAAGATTCAACAGTTCCAACTGCACCACAAGAGAAAAGACGGCGTATATGTATGGCTTTCCGTAAAATTACGTTATGTGGGCGGAAGTCCGAACCGTTCCCTGTATTTGTTCTCTTTAGATAACATTGAAGACTTAAAACGTGCCGAGAAACAGCGTTTTATTGCCAATTCCAATTCCGTACTTTTAAAGTTGTTTGACAGAGTATACCAATTGGATTACTCCGCTTGCAATGTGAATGTATTACATGTAGAAAAAGGCAATATCCCACATCCGCAGTCTGAGTTTTCCTTTGTGGACTTCTTCGACAATCTCTCTGCGGTTATCGCCGAGCAGGATCTAGACAAGCTGAAGATTGTGAAAACCAAATCCACTTTAGATGCCGCACTGGCACAGAAAAATACGAATTGCATTACCCTTCATTACGCGGATTATAAGGACAAACAGCTAACCGGCACAGTGGCATACTTTTTCAAAGCCGAACTGCCGGAAGACGGCGAGCACTATTTGTGTTGCGTAAAAAAGAATACATAATTACTCTCTCCTCCTTTTTACATTATGGAAGAACGGTGCCGGAATGATTCCGACACCGTTTTTTTGCTCTCATCTCCATTGGTTGTTCTCTGTTATCGAATTGCTTCCAAAACAAGTACCCAGTCATTTCCCTTTCCCTGACTTGGCGGCACTACCAGGCTCTGTTCTCCGGAACGAAAGATTGCAAATACCGACTCTTCTCCTGTCCGCGGGTCAAACCAGCTTCCCCGCACACACTTCGCACCGGCGAACACTGTCAAATCCACCGCAAAAGGTACTCCTAACGGAGAATAAATATAGGCATAGTCCTCTCCTTTGGCTGCTGCCATCCGTCCCATGCCGGCAAAATTATCCGTAAGCAACTCCTGCGCCGGGCGCAATGACATATACTCACGGCGTAACCGCAAATCCTTCAGCCATCGCATCTGTTCTGCCCCTTCATGGATCAATGCTTCCTCCCAGGTATACGGAAAATACTCCGAGGCTGCTCTTGTCATGCTCCAGATACTATGATGACCATAGGTATGCCCACAGGCTCCCCCAAGGACCGACCAATAGGCATTCTGCCGTACATCCGCCACATCCCAGAAATATCCGAAGCTTGCGTCAAAACAAGCCGGATGTCCTTCATACCGAGGCTCCGAATCCAGGTACGGCTTCCCGGAGGCTGCTGCCATTTTATCCATAACTTCGTTGATCTGATAACACCGGTCTGTAGCATGACTGGTCTGGGCCGTATGAAAATCAATGTAGGATGCATCCAAAAGAAACTCTGTGGAATCCTGTGCTCCCGGCGGATGAAAGGTAATCAGATGGTCCGTATCCACCGAACGGATTCCTGCCGCCATGGCATCGATAATCTTCCGGTGATTTTCTTCTAACTTCCGGTCCCCGCCTAACATCCATATGATATTCCAGTTTTCTTTATAGCGGTCCGCAATCCATGCTCCGTAGGTATAGGCATTTTCCTCGTTAAAAATCACCGGACCTTTGCCCCAGCAAAGGTGGAACTTATCTCCCCAGGTCGGTAACAGTACAACAAACATGTCATACTTTGCCGCCGTCTCCACCACAAAATCGACATGAGCCCAGTAAGAATACTCCCCTTCCACATCCGGTCGTGTCGGATCCGGCTGTCCATCGGTAAATAGTAACGGTAATCTTCCGTATGCATTCGGTACCGTCAGACCCTCCAGTTCTGCCAGTACCACCGCCTGTACCGCCGTAAATCCTTGTCTGCTTCTGGTTGCAAAATACTGCTCTGTCTCTTCTTTATTTAGGGCATGAAACAATTCCCAGGCCGTATCCCCCAGATAAAAGAACGGTTCTCCGGTATTCCACAGAAGCATTCTATCTTTTGTCATCAGTTTTTTCATTGCATACCTCCAGTCTGTTTCTGCTATTGCGCAAAAAGCGGATTGTTGATTTCCAGTACATAATAGTCCCCAATCTCAATCGCCGGACGATAGCTAAGTCCTTGTCGCAATTGCCCCATTACATAATCAAGAATCAACTCCTGATCCAATACACCTTCCTTCGAATAGCAAAAGGTCATACTGCTTTTTGTGGATACCTGTTCCTCATACACTGTCTGCATTTCGTCCACGGAATCGCACAACACATCCTTGTACATATACACCTGATAGGTATCCTTCGTGCAGGAAATCTCATGTTTCCATGCATGGTCTTTTGCCATGTAACTGTCATTCTTTAAAAAGTACAAATAGGATACTTTTCCTTCCACGTCCGGAATCGGATCATCCCAGGTTACATCCACATGGTACCAGCCATCCTCCATCTTTACCAGATTCCAGGCATGGGAGTCTCCGTTGCCGCTACCCGTAACAATCTCGCACTCAATGCCGGTCAAAAGCAGTAACAGACGCATGGTACGCGCATAGCCATCACATACGGCGGTTTTGTTCTTCATTACCCCTTCCGGCGTATGGGAAATCTGCCGGAAATTTGTATCGTATTTTAACTGCAAGACCAAATAGTCATGCAGCACACGTACCGCCTCCACCCGGGACAGTTTCTTTGCCCCTGTGGCTTCTACTACGGCCTCTATATAGTCATATACCTGTCGCTCCGTATCAGACAATACGGAAAACTCTCCGGTCCGCATGGCGTAGCACAAATTCGCATCATAGACCGCTTGTACGCCGGAGAATACCATGCAATATCCGTTGGTATAGGTATCGATTTTATCTATTTCCATCCGGGCGATTTCCGGATACAGTTCCATATACTCCTTTTTAGAATGAAGGAAAGACATATCCTCCACAATCACGGCAAACCCACTATAGGTTATAGCCATCGTGCGAACAAACTCGTTTGCCTCAGCCTCAGAGCCGCAAACAACTCCATCGATAAAGGTATTTCCGTACACCGTCCCTGCTTCCAAAAGTCTCTGTAGTTCTGCGGAAGCCATCGGCTTCGGCGTAGCTGTCGGTTTCGGGGCTGCCGTCGGTTTTGGCGTGGCCGTTGGCTTTGGTGTCGCCGTCGGAGCTGGCGTTGCTGTCGGTTTCGGTGTCGACGTTGGAGCAGGCGGTTCGGTTGCCTCCGGCTCTATGGTTGCTTCCGGCTCTTCCATCGGGGCAGGTGTTTCCTCTTGTACCGGCGCCGCCGTTGTCATAGGGGCTTCTGTCGCCTTCAGAGCATCTGTTACCGTCGAGGCTTGCGTCGCCAATGGTGCCAAAGTTGTGTTATCCTTGCCGGGCTCCGGCCGCTCTGGCTGTTGACCGCATGCGCCAAGATACAATACAAATAGTATAAAAATTCCAAGTAATCTCTTTTTCATCCTGTCTCCCTTCCGCATGCTGTCTGTCATGCTCCTTCTGTGCTACTCTTCGATACACCCCATTACTGCAGCTGTCAAATCCTCAGAATGATTCTGCATATCGGAAAGATAGGTTGCCGTTATGCCGGTCTTTGGGAATACGAAACAACGTTGTCCCCATTTTCCGGTAATCCGAAATCCGTCCTTATACTTCCATATAAAATAGCCGTACCCGCCTTCGCGGCACGGAGTTTTCACAGAGGTGGCTTCGGCGACCCATTCCTCTGTCAAAATGCGGGTTCCATTCCATACCCCCTTCTTCAGATAGAGCAGTCCCAATTGTCCCAATTCTTCCACCGTCAGTTCCATCTGAGACGCTCCGTAAAAATGTCCCGCCGGGCAGTTTCCGTATACCGGATTCACAATTCCAAGCGGTTCAAACAACCGAGGGGTAAGATACTCTGCCAAATGCTCACCAGTGGCTTTCTCCAAGGCCACACCCACCAGATACGCGGGAATATTGGAATAATTGAATTCCGGGGCTTCTACGTCCTCCAGAGGGCACAACAGCGCCTCGGTCAGCCAATCCTCGCTCTCCAGCCGGAACGGATATCCTTTTACCGACATGGTCATGAGGCGTTCTATGGTCAGCTTCTTTAACGTGTCTGTCTGTGCCTTCGTGGCATAGGCCGGTACCTCCGACTTCAAATACTCGTAAACCGATTCCTTTACCGAAAACTTTCCTTCCGCCACTGCCAACCCCGCCGCCGTAGATACAAAGGACTTGGTGGCGGAATAAATCGGGTGGCGGGTGCCTTTCGTGTCGCCGTATTCCTGTAACAATTCCCCGTCCTTCCGGATTTGTAACCCATACACCGGCCAATGATTTTGCTCTATGGTTTCTATCAAATGCCTAAACTTTTCTTCCATCTCATTTGTACCCCTTGCTTCTAAAAAATCATCAACAACGCCACCGAAATCAATATAGCTCCCGCTACGATACTGCCGATGATGTACGTTTTCAATGGAACCTTTTTCATAGCCGGTACCTTCCGCAAAAGGTAGGCAATCTCATACACCAGACAAACCGGTAGCACAGGAACAATGCAAAGTATCAACCCTCCGCCCATAACTCCTACCAAAAAACCGTCCCAGCCGTAGCACATCGTAAAAAAGCTCAAGCCAAAAATGGCACCGTATACTCCGTAAAGCAAAACAAATGCCCAGGAAAGAAAGGATAAATAAAACAAAATTTTCGGTGCTTTCTTTTCCATACAATATCCTCCCTATCTTTCTTTTAAAGACATTTTACCACATTCTACTGAAAAAGTATATGTTTCACTTTTATTACACCCGTCCCTAGAACAGAATCGTGCCCGGTGTCCGCGGATAGGCAATGACATCACGGATGTTCTCCATACCGGTGATATAGCGCATCATGCGTTCCACGCCAAGACCGAATCCGCTGTGCACACAACTTCCGTACCGGCGAAGATCACAGTACCATGCGTAATCCTCTTCTTTCAGACCACACTCTTCGATACGCTTTAACAGTTTTTCCAACCGATGTTCTCTCTGACTGGCACCGACGATTTCACCAAGTTTCGGGAACAACAGATCTGTGGCTGCCACCGTCTCCCCATCCTCGTTCTGGTACATGTAGAAGGCTTTCTGCCCCTTCGGATAATCAGTAACAAATACGGGACGTTTAAATACTTCTCCCGCCAGATACCGCTCATGCTCTGTCTGAATCGGTGTTTCCATGGAAGCCGGAATCTGGAACTGCTCTCCTGATTCCACTAAGATTTTTACTGCATCTTTATAAGATACTCTGGCGAAATCCGCCTCTACTACCTGCTCCAGTTTTTCCACCACTCCCGGTTCCACAAAGCGGTCAAAGAATTCCAGCTCTTCCCTTGCTTCCGTCAGCACCGCCCGAATAATGTATTTACACATAGCTTCGATGGTATCCATCAGTTCCGGTAAATCACAGAACGCCATCTCCGGCTCCACCTGCCAAAACTCCGCCACATGCCGCGGTGTGTTGGAATCCTCCGCCCGAAAGCTCGGTCCGAAGGTATACACTCTCCGAAGCGCCTGGGCAAAAGGCTCCACATGGAGCTGACCGGTAACGGTAAGACAGGTCTCTTTTCCGAAGAATTCTTCCGTCTTTAATCGGAATACTTCTCCCGCACCCTCCCCGTCACAAGAGGTCATACACGGACTCTGTACATAGGTAAAACCTTCCTTGTACAAAAACTCCAGTATGGCATGGGTCAGAACGGAACGCACCCGGAACACGGCGGAAAACAAGTTTGTGCGCGGTCTCAGATGCGGTATGGTGCGCAAATACTCGTTGCTGTGACGTTTTTTCTGAAGCGGATAATCCGGGGCTGAATCCCCCATTACCACAAGTTCTTCTGCCTGTACTTCAAAGGGTTGTTTTGCTTCCGATGTCAGCACCAAGGTACCGGTGACCAGTACACAGGCTCCCAAGCCAAATCCCGTCTCAAGTCCCTTTGCCAGGTCCACCACTGCCTGAATGCTCTGCATGCAGGTACCGTCTCCTACTTCCACAAAGCCTACCTCTTTGCCCAGGCGTTTGGTCTTCACCCAGCCGCTGATCGTTACGGTCTGACCTGCAAATGTTTCGTACTGCTCGTAAAACTGTTTGATTGATAAAAGTTTCATAAGATATCCTCCTTTGATTTTAGGGTAAAAGAAAAACCACATCCTTGATGAAATCAAAAATGTGGTTTTTTATTCTTTCTTTCAGAATTAAAAACCACAGTCCAAAAGGCATCTGCCAATCGGACTGCGGTCACAATTGACGATGCCTAGATATTATTATTATTGTTCATAGCAACGATAACGTAAGTTTTCATTCTGAAACATCCCCTTGTTTTATGTTTGAGACAGAGTTTAGCACAAAGGTAGTGGAGTTGTCAAGCAGTTTTTTACGACCCACAGGACTTATAGTTCCTCAGCCCTGCACGCCATATGCCATAGCAAATTGCCAAAAAGACTACCACACCCACCGGATACAGGCCTAACACCAGGTTTGTGCTCCGGCCCAGCAGGAACTGTAACGGATAATACTGCACCAGGGTGTATGGAATCACGAAGGTACAAAACCGCAGCACGCCTCTTCCGTACACATCAATGGGATATTTGCCGTGCTCCTTTGCACCATAGGTCAGGGCGTTGAGAATGGACGTATCCTCAATGGTAAAAAAGCAGAAGCTGGCCCCCAACATATACAGTCCGATAAACAAAAGAGTTCCGCCGATTATCATAAGAATCAGAGTAACTGCCGTCAGAACATTCCAGCCTACCTGACTCTCACGAATCCCAAGGCAAAGGGTGATGGTGGCCGTAATCAGAGGACCGGTTCTGCCAATCTCAAACCGTGTCCCGATAATCTGCAAAATCGGACTGCAAGGACGAAGTAACATCCGATCGAATTCACCGCTTTTTACAATTCCCGAGAACACCTTAAATCCATTGCCGATTAGTTCCGACAAAGTAAACGCCATATGGATTACGGAAAAACAAAGCAACACATCCCCGTAGGTGTAGCCTTTGATTTCCGTCAGACCGTCAAACAAAAACCGTATGGCAAGAAACTCGGTAAAAGCAATCATACACCGGCCGAATATCATAAGCACAAAGGAAAGCTTATACTCCATAATACTTCTGACGCAAACGCCGGCATAACGGATATACAGGGAAATACTTTTTCTTATACTCATCACATCAACCTCCCTGCACCACAATCTTTTTCTCGACCTGCTTCCATACAAACAGTCCCGCTGCCACCAAAGCCACCAGCCAGAGCACTTGCTTTGCCATCACCGGCCCCAGTTCAGCTACCGGCAAATCGCCGCTGTATACACGGAACGGAACATTCTGCATATAAGGAAACGGAAGCCATTCCACCACCTTACGAAAACTCTCCGGAAAGAAGGGAAGTGGAATCACATTTCCCATAAAAAAGTCTGCGGAACCAAGCAGCACCATACGCCACCCTTGGGGCGAAATGGTGAAAAAACAAAGCATGTTCACAAACATACAAAGTGCCACAGCAACTCCCACGGCAAGCACCAAGGTAACAAGAAACAGCATAAAAGCCTCTATGCTGACCGGAAACCCCATTCGCAGGTTTCCCGGAAGCAAAGATGCGCAAAACAGCACCGGTATGCATCGAAGCAAGGCCTCTGCCCCCCGTCCTCCCACAATGCGGGAAAACCACATAGAATATACGGAAACCGGACGGCACAACTCATAAGAAACCCCACCGTTTTGAATCAAAGTGAAAATATCCTTATCTCCGGTCCAGGTCAAAAATAACGCCAGAAACGCTTCCTTCAGCCATATGTAAGATACAATAGAGGAATAGTCCATAGGAAGTGCCCCTCCCATAGCTTCCGCAATGGCCTTGTAGGCCAGACACTCCATGATGCCCCAGATCAGCTGGGTCGTCAGGGCTGTCACCGATGCCATCCGGTACTGCAGTCCCGTAGCAAAACGGAGTTTGAAAAACATATAATATTTTTTCATGGCGCCCTCCTACAGAATATCCAGTTTTTTGTAGAGGGCTGCCATGACATGGTCGAGGTTCAGTCCGGACTGTGCACTGGAAGCTCCGTTTCCCTCGTCGCCTTCGTTTGCACCGGCAGCCGGCACGATATCTCCGGCATTAGCAGCCGTTTCCGCGGTTTTCACTGCCCCCCCCGTCGCCGCCCTCCCCAAATCCTGCAGACTTCCGTCCAGCAAAATCTGCCCTTTGCCGATTAAAATCACCCGCTCCGCAATCGCCTCAATGTCCTGCATGTCGTGGGTGGTCAGAATCACCGTCGTCTTGTGCTCTCTGTTCATCTTTTTGATAAAATCCCGCACAGCAAGCTTCGACACCGCATCAAGGCCGATAGTAGGCTCGTCCAGAAACAAAATCTTCGGCTCATGAAGCAAGGATGCCGCCACTTCGCACCGCATCCGTTGTCCCAAAGACAGTTGTCTTGTAGGTGTTTTCAGAATCTCGGACAACTGCAAAAGCTCCGTCAATTCCTCCAGTTTTCGATTGTAGTTTTCTTTGGAAACAGAATAGATTTCCTTCAAAAGCTCAAAGGAATCCAGTACGGGAATATCCCACCAAAGCTGAGACCGCTGTCCGAACACCACGCCGATTTGGCGTACATGTTCCTTGCGGTTCTTCCATGGAATCCGTCCATCCACGGTACAGTTCCCACAATCCGGTGTTAATATTCCGCTTAGAATTTTGATGGTAGAGCTCTTACCGGCACCATTTGGTCCTATGTAGCCGACCATTTCACCCTCGCCGATGGTAAAGCTCACATCCTGCAACGCATGAATGACCTCATGCTCTCTGCGAAAGAAAGATTTGCAGACTTCTCCTAAGCCTGCCTTTCGTTTTGCAACCTTGTACGACTTACATACGTGTTCCATCGTAATCATTGTTACTTCCTCCTGGTAGTTATATTTTGCCTTCACAACATATCTTGCCAAGTCGGTCTGGTTTTGCCGGATTTTGCCGGCAAATTACCACTGGTTTATGAAGTTGGAGTTTCATAATAGCATACCTTACAAAGATTGTCAATCGCTATTTTTCTACTAGATTATCCTCACTTTCGAAACTTAAAAATTCTTCTCTTAGTTAAAGAAGCCAGACTCACCACGAGTCTGACTTCTTCATATATGATGTATATTTTTACTTCAAAGACGATACGGTTCCGCCGTTAAACTCCGTGCCGTTTTCCGACTGGATTCCGGACTTGCCCGCACTAAGAGAAAGAGTTCCGCCGTTGATAGTAACCATATTTTCTGCCTGGATGTCATCGGAATCACCGGTCAGGATAAGCTCACCGCCGTCAATGATGATGTTGCCCAAAGTGGCGTCCACATCATTGGTAGACTTAATGGCATCTCCTTCTGCATTTACCGTAATCTTTCCTCCGGTAATGTGCAACAGATCCCTTCCGACAATACCCTCGTCTACGGAATTCACTTCAATGATACCGCCTTGGATATAAAGAGAATCCTTCCCCTTAATGGCATCGCCGTAATTTGCCGTTACCTTTAAGGTGCCTTCTCCCTCGATAACTAAGTCATGCTTTGCAAAGAACGTAGCATCCGGCTCGTCCTCTTCCGGCTCAAACACATAAGCCGTGCCGTCGGAAAATACGTTTTCCGTACCTGCGGCCAGCGTAACCGTTACCTTGGCTGCCTTCTTGGCATAAAATGCTGCGCTGGTCTCATTATGTACCTTCACGCCCTTTAAAATCACATGCACTTCACTTTCGTTGTCCACATTCACATAAATATATCCGTTGGATAAGGTACCGCTGATCTCATAGGTGCCCGGTGCTTCAATCTTTACACGGTCCTCTCTTACATCACAACCGGTGCCGTCCACCGTGATCCCGGAATCGCTTAACACGATAACCGTGTTCTTTTTCTGGGTATTGTCGGTGGTATCCGCACCCTGAGCGTCGCCGGTCTGGTTGTCCGTGGTTCCTTCGTTTCCGTTATCCACAGTACCATCCATCGTTCCCTGGGTATCTCCACCCTGCTCCGTAGTTCCCTGCTGATTTCCTTCCGGAGTCTGATTCTCTGTTACCGTTCCATCCTTCTTCGGCTCATCAGCATTCCCACCGCAGGCTGTCATCCCCAGTAACAACATTGCCGACATAACAATAAGTGCTTTTCTTGTATATCTTCTCATTTAGTTCGTTTCCTCCTGAAAATAGTTTCATTGCTCCAATTATATCCTCTATTTGTGACAGTTCCGTGACGACACAAAAAAGAAATCATCATTAAAAACTTACCCAATCCTTTTCTTTATTGTTTCCGGATTATCACAATAGTCCAAAAGCGTATCTATACTGATCCTTTTCTGTTCATACAGCCCCAGTAAATACTGATCCATGGTAATCATTCCGTCATCTCCGCCGGCAATCATGGCATTGGTAATCTGATGACTCTTATTATCGCGAATCATATTGCGGATAGCATAATCCGCATGCATAATCTCAAATGCCGGAATAAGACTTCCGTCTACGCTTGGCACCAGCTGCTGGGATACCACCGTGCGAAGCACCATACTAAGCTGCACCCGTACCTGCCCCTGCTGCTCACTTGGGAAGGAGTCCAGGATACGGTCAATGGTATTCACTGCACCCTTGGTATGAAGCGTTGCAATGACCAGATGCCCCGTCTCCGCTGCCGTCATGGCAGTACGGATGGTCTTCGCATCTCGCATCTCACCCATCAGAATAACATCCGGTGCCTGACGAAGGCAGGCACGAAGCGCCGAAATATAATCCTCTGTATCAATGGAAATCTCTCTCTGACTGATGATGCTCTTTTTATGCGTGTGCAAATACTCAATCGGGTCCTCCAAGGTTACAATATGAGACTCCCTTGTCTCATTGATCCGGTCAATCAGACAAGCCTGGGTCGTAGACTTTCCGCTGCCTGCGGTTCCCGTCACGAGAAGCAGACCATCCGTCAGCTTTGACAGTTTCATAATCTCCTCGGAAATGTGCAGTTCTTTCCAATCCGGAATCTCAAATGCCACCACACGGATTACTGCAGCAAAAGATCCTCTCTGACGATAAGCATTGACACGAAAACGTGCCAA
>JAZNBY010000095.1:0-7128 GCA_045587325.1 Lachnospiraceae bacterium
TGGAGGAGGGAGACTTCTTTCAAATAGAATACAATATTGTGCAAATCGCAACGCTCCGTCAAACTTCCTCCAACCGGTTCTAAACGTCTCTCGGGAGCGTCCTCGTGACTTAGAACCGTTAGGAGGTGATTTCGACTGCGCTAAGTGCGCGACCCTTCGGGAACGCACAATAGTTATATTCTATTTGTCAGAAGTCTTCTTCGTTCAAAAGTTTTGCTGATAAGAATTCGCCACGCCCGAGCCGTCCCGCGGTTCGGGTGCCGGTGGTTATTCCTTAAAATAAGTGAATAGGGTCGATTAACATAAGAAAAGCACCTTTAAAGACACAATACCTGTATCTTTAAGGGTGCTCTATGCACGGTTCCACCTTAATTTTTCACTTCGGATTCCAACAAATCCTAACCTTTAACGCAGATATACGGCAACGCTTACTCTCCTTTCGGCATTGCAGCTCTAGAATGGTTTTCACACGGGGTCTACATAAGCATCTTCCACCATACGATGCTCTCTCTGGATGCGGTGTCCGCGTTACTCTTTTCCGTTAACGCTTTTCCTATGTTAATTGGGCTCATTGTAGCACGACAAATCGGAGATGTCAAGGTGTGCTTTTAAAAAAATATTCAAAAAGTCAGTTTCGGTCGGTAAATTTCCCGTACCATTTCATGGCCTCCTGCCGGTATTGTTCTGCTACCTGCATGAGCTCCTTGTACTGGGATTTTGCCCGTTCCAAAAGGAGAGAAGTATGTGTCAAAGTTTGGATGGTTTGTTGTCTGCTTTGTTCGCATTCTGCCAGTTCTGCTTTTACTTTCTGCAAAGATTGGTTTGTTTCAAGAAGAGAAGTGTTTGCCTGCTCTGCTTCGGAAGAGAGTTTAGCTAATCTTGTTTCCGCTGTTTGTAGTTTTCTCTCTTTCTCTGTCAGCAAGGCTTGTTGCTGCTCGGAGAGATCGATTGCACGTGTGAGATTGTGTTCCAACTGCTTTTTTTCGTTTTCCCACGGAAGTTGTAGTGCGGGAAGCAGTTCGGCTTTGGTACATAGAGGCTCAAAGGAAACCGGTGAGGTATAGCGGTAGTAGGTAGAGGACGTTCCGGTGGTGAGAATCAGGTATAAATAGTGTTCGGTTGCCTGCACATGAAGTTGTGGAGAACCGGAATAAGGGGCGGTTAAAGCATCGGGAAGCACAGGTGTGAGGTCGGAAAAAGGAAGACACAGCTTAAGTCGAGAGATGTCCTGTTCCTTTTCCCAATAAAACAGAAACAGGATGTGGTGAAACAGGACAAGTTGTGGAGAACGATAGGTAACGGAATCGGAACAATCTAACCGAAACAGTACGGCCGGGTCATATAGACGACGAAGCAATAGCGTATTTTCTTTATTGATGTATGTAAAATATGCACTATCACCGGAAACACACCCGGAAAGCCCGTTTTTGTAGCCGGAGCACAGAAGAAGAGGACGTCCGAACCGTTGGTTTTGCATGGCATGGAGAAACAAGCCGTCTTCGGAGCCTGACAGAAGGAGGGAGTTACCCGGAAGAGGGAGGGAAAGCAGTTCCATAGGAATCACCTTTTTTTATTATGGGTATGGTCACAAAGTAGGAAATAGAACGTATGATATAGAAAAAAGTAAAGGATGTGCAGTATGGCAAAATGTAAATGTTCAAATCGTTCGAGAATCGTCAGCAATACCGTACAGCGGTTGTATGCCGGTTGTAATGATATATGCGCAAACCCGGTATGCGGTGATCCATCGGTGTTAAGTCTGTTTGCACCGCTTATCTATGATGAAATCGGAATCAATCTTTGTGCAACCTTTGATCTGGGTGTAGATATTGCAACCACGTACCCGACGGTGACAAGTGCTTCGATTAAGGTGATTGATGCCACCTATACGTTGGGGGAAGGCGGTGTACAGGTAGAAGCGTTAACCGGACGTCCGAATTGTTATGTGGTAACCCTTTCCGAACTTACCGTGCTGTTTGCAATGGATTTGTATGATGCGGCAGGAAGACTTGTAGCGACCATTTTCCCGACGGCAGTATATCTTCCGGAAGACACCACGGCACCGACCTATGACGAGGACACCAACCCGTCTTCCGTGGAGCTGGAGTTGTTTGCTCCGTACGGTTTTTTCTATGATACGGCCGGAACGGAACCGATACCGGTCATCAATTTTATCGGCTTTAGTCAGGACACCAATTTCGTACGGCAGGGAATCAATCTTTACAGTATGGCCAAATTGCTGGACTTCAGCACAGATGACAGTACGGCAACCGTAGGACTTACGTTGATTTTACAGAGTCTGTATTTCGCAGGCTATCGTGTGGAAAGCGCCGGAAAAATCGATGTACCGAAGGGAAGCATTCTGGCACCGGAAAATTCCGAATGCATGCGTTTTGTGGCCGGGGATTTGCTGAATCTTGCAATTAAGCCGTTGGACCTTGGGGAACTTCCGGGGGCGGACGGCATGGAATGTTCCTGCGGTTGCGGTGGTATGACGCAAAACAACGATTGTACGAGGATTGCAACCGATGACAGCACGGTGATTACGACAGGTACGATTCCTCCGGTAGAGTAATGCAAAAATATCTTTTTAAAAAAACTGGGTGTTGTACATTGCAAATAAAAAAAATATGTGCTACACTTGGTAATTAGTGCAGGAATGAGTTCGGGCATCGGCTGTGAGATGTCCGAATTCACTGCTTTACGGAAGGGATTCGCAAAGCAGGTATGCGCATATGGAAGGAGGCATCAAAATGTTTCGTATGCTAAAGAAATTAATGAAATGTGTCCGGGAGTATAAAAAGGTATCCATACTGACACCGATTCTGATGGTGGGTGAAGTGGTCATGGAATGTCTGATTCCTTTTGTAATTGCCGGATTGATAGGACAGATTGAAGCCGGATGTGAGTTTTTGGTGATTGTAAAGTACGGCCTGATTTTAGTCGGTATGGCCTGTGTGTCCCTTTTGTTCGGTGGACTGGCAGGAATTACGGGCTCCAAGGCTTCCTGCGGTTTTGCAAAGAATCTGCGTCACGATTTGTATTACCGGATTCAGGATTACTCCTTTGAGAACATCGATAAGTTTTCGGCATCTTCTCTGGTGACCCGTCTGACCACAGACGTTGCCAATGTACAGATGTCCTTTATGATGTTAATACGTATTGCCATTCGTAGCCCGTTGATGTTCCTCTTTGCCATCATTATGGCTTTTATTATGGGCGGCAAGCTGGCACTCATGTTCGTGGTGGTAGTGCCGATTCTCGGAATCGGGTTGTTCGCAGTGGCGAAAAAAGCGATGCCGATGTTCCGCAGTGTATTCCGGAAGTATGACCGCCTGAATGAGTCCATTCAGGAAAACGTAAAGGGCATGCGTGTCGTAAAGTCTTACGTTAGGGAAGAGTATGAAAAAGAGAAGTTTAACCGTGCAGCAGAGGATGTCTGCAGGGATTTTACAAAGGCAGAACGTATTGTGGCACTAAACGGCCCGCTGATGCAGTTTTGTTTGTATACGAACATGATGTTTGTATTGGCCTTTGGCTCCTATCTTGTGATTTCCACGAAGGGAAGCGCCATGGGTGTAGGCCAGCTTTCTGCAATGATTACATATGGTTTTATGGTACTGAGTTCTCTTATGATGCTTTCCATGATTTTTGTTATGCTCACCATATCCGCAGAATCTGCGGAGCGTATTGTGGAAGTGTTGGAAGAGATGCCGTCGTTACAGAATCCGGAGAATCCGGTATATGAAGTAAAGGATGGCTCGGTTACTTTTGAAAACGTAAATTTCAAGTATTCCAAATCCGCAAAGCGTTATGCGTTATCCGATATTAATTTGGAGATTAAGTCGGGAGAAACCATAGGTATTTTGGGAGGCACCGGTTCCTCAAAAACGTCTTTGATTCAGCTGATTTCCCGACTATATGATGTAACTGACGGCTCGGTGAAAGTGGGTGGTGTAGACGTACGGGAGTACGATATGGAAACCCTGCGTAATCAGGTGGCAGTGGTATTGCAGAAGAATGTGCTGTTTTCCGGTACCATTAAGGAAAACCTCCGTTGGGGCAATGCGGAAGCAACGGATGAAGAACTGATGGAAGCGTGTCGTCTGGCACAGGCCTCGGAGTTTATTGAAAGCTTCCCGGATGGTTACGATACTTATATCGAGCAGGGCGGTGCCAATGTATCCGGAGGTCAGAAACAGCGGTTGTGTATTGCCAGAGCACTCCTTAAGAAGCCGAAGATTTTGATCTTGGATGACTCTACCAGTGCGGTAGATACAAGAACCGATGCATTGATCCGTAAGGCGTTCCGTGAGTTTATTCCGGAAACTACAAAGATTATTATTGCCCAGCGTGTGTCTTCCGTACAGGATGCAGACAAGATTGTAATTATGGATGGTGGACGCGTGGCGGCGGTAGGAAGCCACGAAGAACTTTTGGCAGGCAATGAGATTTACCAAGAGGTATACACCTCACAGAATAAGGGAGGTGACGACGATGCCGAATAATGAGAAAATGATGAATAAAAATGGGGAAGAAAAAGGCATGCCGGCAGGAGGAAAGATGCCGGGCGGTCGTCCGCAGATGAAGAAGGGTATGCTGAAACGTCTGATTAAGATGTTGTTTCAGTTTTACCCGGTATTGCTTCCGGTAATTGTGATTTGTATTGTATTGTCCGCAATTATCAGTGCCGTTCCGGCTGTGTTTATGCAGAAAATTATTGCAGTCATTGAAAAGAGCTATAAGGCCGGTGACTGGAGCGGGGCGAAGGGTGAGATTTTCACCTGGGTATTCCGTTTGGGATTTTTCTATGTGTTGTCTCTGATTGCGGCATTTGTGTCTGCGCAGCTGGGTGCAATTTTAACTCAGGGCTTCTTAAAGAAGATGCGAAGCCGGATGTTTGACGGTATGCAGTATTTGCCGATTAAGTATTTTGACCAGAACACCCACGGCGATATTATGAGCCATTATACGAACGATGTGGATACCTTGCGTCAGTTGGTATCCCAGTCTCTTCCGAATCTGATTACCTCCGGAATTTCGGTGACTGTGGTGTTCATTATTATGCTGAGTTTCAGCATTTGGATGGCATTGATTATTGTGGCAGGTGTAATCATCATGTCACTGGTAACAAAGTCCATCGGCAGTCGGTCTGCGAAGTATTTCCTGCGTCAGCAGATGGCCGTGGGACGGACGGAAGGCTTCATTGAAGAGATGATGAACGGCCAGAAGGTAGTCAAAGTATTCTGTCACGAAAAGCAAGGCGGTGCGGATTTTGATGCCATTAACGATGCGCTGTATGAGGATTCCAAAAAGGCAAACCAGTATGCCAATATGCTGATGCCGATTTTGAATAATATCGGTAACGTACTGTATGTGGCGGTGGCACTGGCGGGAGGATTGTTTTTACTTTCAGATATCCCGAATGTAAGTCTTTCCGGCAAGGTGTTTTCCATCAGTATCATCGTGCCGTTCCTGAATATGACGAAGCAGCTTACGGGCAACATCAGCCAGGTGTCCCAGCAGGTAAACGCTATCGTTATGGGTCTGGCAGGTGCGGAGCGTATTTTTGATTTGATTGATCAGGTGCCGGAAACGGATGAAGGTTACGTAACCCTGGTAAATGCGGTGGTGGCACCGGACGGAACCATTACAGAGAGCAAGAAACGTACCGGAACCTGGGCATGGAAACATCCGCATCAGGCAGACGGAAGTGTGACCTATACATTGCTTCGGGGAGATGTTCGTCTGAATGAAGTAGATTTCGGCTATGAAGAAGATAAGATGGTGTTACATAACGTAACCGTGTTTGCGGAACCGGGCCAGAAGGTGGCATTTGTAGGTGCGACCGGTGCGGGAAAGACCACTATTACCAATCTAATCAACCGGTTCTATGACATTGCGGATGGTAAAATCCGGTACGACGGAATCAACATTAACAAGATAAAGAAAGCAGACCTGCGCCGTTCCTTAGGTGTGGTGTTACAGGAAACGAATTTGTTTACCGGTACAGTTATGGACAATATCCGGTACGGTAAGTTGGATGCCACCGACGAGGAGTGTATCGCAGCTGCAAAGTTAGCCGGAGCGGATGATTTTATTACCCGCCTTCCGGACGGCTATGAGACGGAGTTATCCGGAAACGGAGCCAATTTGTCCCAAGGACAGCGCCAGCTTCTTGCCATCGCAAGAGCAGCGGTAGCGGATCCGCCGGTTATGATACTGGATGAGGCAACCTCTTCCATTGATACGAGAACGGAAGCGATTGTGCAAAGAGGAATGGATTCCCTTATGGAAGGCCGTACCGTATTTGTAATCGCACACCGCTTGTCCACGGTTAAGAATTCGGATGTGATTATGGTGCTTGACCATGGTCATATTATCGAACGTGGAAATCATGAGAAGTTGATTGCGGAAAAGGGTACGTATTACAGATTGTATACGGGTGCTTTTGAATTGGAATGATGAGAATCGAAAAAAAGAGACGATGTGAAATGCATCGTCTCTTTTTCGACATTTTGTGCTAGAGTCGCTGTAATGAAATAGGGATGGTCAATTTTGCAACTTTATGCAAAGATATGTACCGTAGATAGACAATTTAAGAAAAAGATGCATATAAGGACAGAAAGTTGTACAGTATACGCGCGACTATACAAAAAGTTGTCCGTAATTTTTGTGCGAAATAGCTAAAAAAGTATGTTAAAAATTAGATAATACTTTACAGATTGCACAAAAAATGGTATTCTGACTTTACGAGAAAGGAGGATTTTTGCTATGGGCAAAAAACTAAAGGGTTTACTGCTTGCATTAGTATTGTGCTTGCAGGTTGTTGTACCGGCTACAAAGGCAGAAGCTGCTACCGTTTTGTACAACAACGCAACAGGTTACGAAGGTAACTATGCATATGAGCTGTGGAAAGACTACGGCGATACCAGCATGACGTTGAAGGGAAATGGTCTCTTCGAGTGCTGGTGGGAGAACATTGGAAACGCTTTATTCCGTAAAGGTGTAAAGTGGGATTGTACGAAGACTTACTCCCAACTTGGTAACATTACGGTAAACTATGGTGTAGACTACCAGCCGAACGGTAATTCTTACCTCTGTGTATACGGATGGTGTAGAAATCCG
>JAZNBY010000096.1:0-3631 GCA_045587325.1 Lachnospiraceae bacterium
CCGGACAGTGCACAGCCGTTCTCACCGCACATATAGTCTTCACCCTTTTGGTCAATCAACTCACGCAATCCGGATAATGCTATTACCCTGTCAATTTCGTCCTGCGTGAAATTGCCGAACATCGTAATGTTATCTTTTATCGATGCATTGAACACAAAAACATTTTGCTGAATCGTGGAAACAACGTCGTATAGCGACTCCGAACTAATTTTTGACAGTTCTTTACCGTCATATAATATCTCCCCGGTATAAGTGCTCATTCCGGCAAGAAGAAGCTGCAACAGTGTGGATTTACCACAACCCGACGCACCTACGATTGCATAACTTTTATTCTTTTTAAAATATAAATTGATATCTTTCAGAACGCATTTGCCATCCTCATAGGAATAGGAAACATGCTCCAGCTTAATACCCTGATTATGTTCACATATTGCATCAGACTTTGCATCCCTGATATCGCCGGAAACTTCGCAGCAAAGCGCCTGCTCCATTTGGGCTATCAGTTTCCTGGATGCTGTGAAATTAGCAAACAGCGCAGGTAATTTTGCAATAGGCTGGACAATAAAATTAAGAAGATTAACGAAAACAATAAGCATACCCGGTGTAATATCCCTGCCATACAGACAAAGAATCGCGCCGACGATAAAAACGCCCAGCTGGGTAATCATTCCGGCCACCGTTCCTAACAGAAGTACACTGTTTCTTGTGTAATTTCTTTTTTGCTTCACATCTTCCAGACTTCTGTTCTCTTTCGCAACCAATTTCAGGATTTTCAGCTCTGCCTTAAAACTTTTGATTACGGAGAAACCGGTTAACGTTTCCTGAATCAACCCAACATAACTCCCATTCTTCTGTGAAGTTTTCTCTTCCAGCGGAGCGATTTTTTGACCGGTCTTAATGGATACAACAATCGGAATCAGTGAAAAACCAATCGCTATAAAAGTCAGAAGCACAGAATATCTAAGCATGATGACAAAAGACCCCAGAAATAAAAATATCATCATAACCATTTCAAATCTTGCCAACAGAAAATGTTCTTCTATCACCTGACAGTCATTCGTCAGTCCGGAGGTATAAAGTGCCGTAGACTCTCTTCGAAATACGCCGATTCCCTTTCTCATGATTTTTTCTGTTATACAATCCTTATATTGCCTCATGGCTTTGGCAACAAACTTCGCCCTTATCGCAGAATAAAGATAGCCGATCGGCAAAATTCCGACAATGACCAAAATAACTTTGACCGCAATGCTTACCAGTTCCGTTTTACCGCCCATTCCCGCCGCAACATCAACAACCTCCTGCAAAACAATCGAGATCAGAAGATTTGCCGACGCTGTCATAAGATATAATATCATTGCTGCAACATATCCAAGTCTGTTATCTTCCCAGAAGGAATCACACAGCCTTTTCGTTTTCTTTTTTAATTTCGCTCCAGATTGCATTTATTTTCTCCTCTTCCTTTGGATTAAAATACTTCAAGAGGAGTGAATCCAGTGTATTTACCGAACCGGTCTCAACGCTGTCGTATATAGACCAGTCCTTAATGGTTCTTGCAAAGACCACATTGTTCATATCATTAACAGGTGCTTCATCATACCTTTTCGCATATGTATAAGCCCGACGAAGTAACACGCTTCCTTCTGCTTCCTCTCCCATTTTAATATGGCATATTCCTTTTACCATATATCCAACGGGAACATACTTGTCAAACAGATTGACGGTTCCTTCTTTTTCCTTCAGCACAGCCAAAAAGTGTTCCAAAAAATCGCAGGTTTTCATACACATTTTTCTATCCGTCCCGACAAAAATTAACGCGTATACAAACAGCTCGTTTAAAACATCCGTAATACTCTTAAAATAGGCTTTGTCGATATATGCTTCCGCCTCTTTATAGTTCTTAAAAGAATCCGCCAGCAGTAAGGCAATGGAAATATTATTGGTTCCCAGGATGTTATTCTTTTTGAACATTTCAAGTGCTTTCTCATTTTCTCCTAAATAGAGCAAACAGGTCGCCATTGCATTTTTAATGGAGAGTTCGTTGATTTCCGGATTATCAGACGGCAACAATTCCAGGGAATGTGCAAAATACTGATATGCCTTGTTAAGCATTTCGATGTTTTTCGTTTCTGACCAATGTACCAGATATGCTTGTGCACACGTGTGCACAATATGCAAATCATTCGGGAACTTCTTAAGTGCTGCGTCTGCTTCTCCGACTGCGGCGACCACATTTTTATCTCTGATATACTGACTGATTTGCGCAAGGATAATATCTACAGTCTTACCTTTCATGGTATATCCGAGCAACACATCAACTGATATATGAAAAATATCCGCCATATCCATAATGTAATCCACATCCGGTTCCGAACCGCCGCGCTCCCATTTAGAAATTGCGCCGAATTTGACGCCTAACTTTTCGGCCAACTCCTCCTGCGTCATATGATTTGCTTTTCTGTATTTTTTGATATTCTCTGCAAGATTACTCAAGAATCACTCGCTCCTTTCCTCTATCATGGTACTTGGTTTTCAAATAGTATTCTATTCCCTTTTTGTCTATTTTGTCAAAATTTATTTCTACGTTTCGTAGAAATAGCAATTTAGACCATTATGATATTACCTATTACCAAAAAAGCGAACGTTAGCAATTTAAAATTGTTAACATTCGCTTTTTGAAATATCTTATCTCTAAATCTCTTTTACCGGATACAATTCAATATATCCTCTCGCCCCTATCGGTTCCAATTGAATTCGCGGGTTGGAAGTATCCCAACGGTACCCGATTGGCTGCGGGTCATATTTTTTATTCGCTTCCCACACCTGCTGTATTGCTTCAACAAAATTCTCTTCTTTAAAGGGCTCTCCCTGGAACATAATATATTTGCATTTGGGCAATTCTATTATATCAAAACCTTCCGGAATTTCTCCCGCAAAATCCATTGATACTTCTGCGCCCTGAACATATTCGGAGGTTCCTTCTTTGATATACTGTGGCGGCAGCCACATACATACCGGTTCCCCACTGATTGATTTGATGCTGGTTAAAAGTCCCCATACGTCACATCCGACTTCTTCACAATACTTCCAGTATTCTGTTGCTTCTTTTCCGCGTTTGATAATAACCTTTCGTTCCGGCTTCTCTATCACTTGAACAAATACGCTTTTCACTTCACTCATCTTTGTCTCCTCTCCTATTTTAGAATATTTGACGCCATAAGGTTTGAACAGATAAATCGGAGTCGGACACACAGAATATTCATACGGATTGCGACCAAACTCTTTCAAAAAAGCTCTTTGGTATCCGTCTACACTTTCAAATCCTGCATCGAAGGCAACATCGGAAATCTTTACTTTCTCATCTCTTAATCGTAATGCTGATTTGGATAATCGCAATCTTCTGATGTAGACAGCCGGTGTCATATCCAACAGATTAACAAATAGGCGATACGAATACCATGGAGAATATTGTGCTATCCGTGCCAATTCCGCCATTGTGATTTCTTTATCCAGATTCTGTCGAATGTAATCCTGCATTCTTTGAACAGCCTCTATATGCGCTTCCATTTCGTTCACCACCTTATGGACATAGTATACAATATGAGATGTGAAAAGTCTCGACTTTATTTGCTAA